>JBLNEJ010000042.1:0-32608 GCA_050262535.1 Clostridia bacterium | reverse complement strand
ACCGCTGAAACGGGGAGAACGGCGGTGAAGAGGCCGGAAACATGGCCAGGCACTCGCTTGACTCCCACATACCAGAAATAATAGCCGAGCAGTGTAACCACTAGGGCGTAGTAAACCAGGTAGGACCAGTCAGCCAACGTCAGCAGGTCCAACGTAAAGTCCAATTGAATCATTTGCAGGACCGCCAGCGGCACAAACATCAGAAAGCCCAGAATGGAAACCATGGCGGAAATGGTAAAAGGGCGGTACTTCGCGGTGAGCCCTTTTCCAATGACGGAAAACAGCGCTTCCCCTACCACGGCAACAAAAATCAGCAGGCTGCCCCAAAGCGTAGAGCCGCCAGCCACACCGACCGGGGGCTGACTGGTCTGGATCAGTGCCACCCCGATGAAGGCGGCGAGCACGCCAAACACGATCGGCCAAGCCAACCGTTCCTTCAGAAGCAGTGCTGCCAGTAGCGCTGTCAGCACGGGGGTCGTGCTTGTCATGACGCCTGCTTCAGTCGCTCCGGTATATTGCAGCCCAAACAGCATGCAGGTGGAAAACAGAAAGGTCCCAGTGAACGACATAAGCAGCAGCAACCGAAGCTCGCTTTTCGCAAAAGCGGGTTTTTCTCTGTCTGTCATCCACCAGATCAAGAGAAACAAGACGGATGCAATACCAAAACGAAGTGCGGACGCGATAAAAACCGGCACGGTCTCGACGAGCAGTTTGCCGGCGACCACCGAGCTTCCGACAATGACCATCGCCAATGTAAGCGATGCATAGGCCAACCCTTGTTGCTTCAATGAAAAACGCCCCCTCTGATAGGTTCTGGAAGAACGATACCATGGGGGCAAGAGTAGCAGTAGAGCCACTGCGATAAAAAGGGAATGGTGCCACTCCCGCTGCTTTCGTCTATTTTCCGGCAAACAACTGGCGAAGGCATTCACGCAGCAAATCAGGCAGCGTTTCAAAGGCAAAAGACGTATCCAATCGTTCCGTCCATTTGTGGGCATCGCGACCGATCGGGCCCAGATTCAGAACGGGTACATCGAATTGCTCCAGTTCTTCAAGTGGCAGTGAATAGCCTCTGTTCCAAAGCGGCATATTGCTTGTCCATGGAACAAGCGTCGAGAGCGGATGCTGCAAGCCCACGTAACTCAAGTCGGAGATTCCGCCGAAATAGTTCTGCTTCTTCAACGTGACGCCATGCTTTTCGGCGGCGTAATCGATCATATTCGGTACGACCGATGAAATCAGCGCATTGTGGCGCGAACAGACAGCGGGATAATACGGCGGAGCAAAGAACAGCACGATCATCGGCGACAGCTCCTTGCAGCGAATCGCCAGTTCGTCCACCAGATTGATGGAAATGCCGCGATCATCCAGAGTCCCCCGATTGTCCAGTACGGACTGACGAATGCGTTCCACCTCTTCGATCCCATACGTTTTCACCGCATATGCTTCCAATTCTTCATACGTATAAACATTTACATCGATTTCGCCTGGAGTGAACCGGTCCAGCTGGGCGTAACGCTCGGCATGGGCAGCGTACGAAACCTTGATCTGCTCGGCTGCCATATTGGCAATCCGGCGCAACCCGGCGACCAGCTCATCCATTTTCCATTCGTACAGGAACAGGTTAAAAAGGGTAACGGCACGATGCGGGATTTGAACAGAGTAATCCTTCTTCAAGCTCTTCAAAATCAGGTTCGTAGGCGGAGGCGTGACTTCCCCTTCGACCGTTTCGCAGAAAGCGGTGTTCAACTCCATCATTGTGGTGATCTGGGATGCCATGTAGTTGCCGTTCAAGCCTGCAAGCGGTTCACCCACATGTGTTTCCTTTCCATAACAGAGGAAGCCGGGCAGGACCTTGCCGATCGACCCATTATAGATGTAGGAATTGCGGTCGCCTGGGTAACGGGTAAACATCGGCTCGGAGTTGAGCACGGTTTTGTAGTGGAGCTGAAATTGTTTGGCCCATTCCAGCAGGACAGGGACCGCCGCTCTCATGCCGACGGAGTTCACTTCCTCATCGGGAACGGTGAGAAGCAGCAAATTGCCGTCGAACTCGCCTGCACACGCTTGCTCGATCAGCGACATGTGCAGGGTAAGACCGCATTTCATATCCATCGTGCCGCGTCCAAACAGCCAATTGCTTCTGGCAAGGTCGCTTTGCACGTCACTGGACATCGCCTCCTTGTTCTCGTAGAACATCGGCGTCAGCCGTTTCGGATCAAAAGCAAACTCCTTCCAATTGCCGTAGTCTTCCACATCGACAACATCAAAATGGCTGACAAGAATAACGGTATCCTTGACATCCTCGCTCTTCTTTACAAGCGCAGTGACGAAATAACGCCCATCTCCCGTCGGATGTGCGGCCAGATGCTCGGGATGCTCCTGAAAGTACGGCAAGGCTTGAAGCTGTTCCACAACATAGGCAGGCAAGGCAACCTCTGCAGCGGAGCCAGTTACGCTGGGGATTTCAACCAGATTGCAAAGCAGATCGACCAATTGCTCTTTTGTGGTCCATTTCGGCATGACGCTACACCTCATTGATTATATTTTTCCGTATCGTGAAAACGATTTCCATTACTAGCAGAAAAAAATGACGGCACCTCGGCCGATTCTGCTGATTTCCAATAAGAGCTGTCCGTCTGTGGTTCGCAATTCCGGCAGTGCCGGAGCAAATCACTGAGAGACGGTACGATTCATATTTAACAGAAATTTGTTCAAATTGTAAATAGAGAAATTTCAACGAGGGTTTTGGGTATTATTTCCACGTTAAATTTTTGTTGCATATCAGAAATTTATCAATATAATAAAAACAGAAAGCGTTTCCAGTATGCAGAAAAACTTTCATCGGGTTCAGTATTGGTGTTAGGGGGGAATGACTACCAGCATGATTGAGGTCAAAAATCTAGTCAAATCGTTTGGTTCTTTAACGGTACTCAAAGGTGTGAATTTGACGGTTCATGAGAAAGAAGTCGTCGTTCTGCTGGGTGCGAGCGGCTCTGGAAAAAGTACACTCTTGCGTTGTGTGAATTTTCTGGAGATGTACGACCAGGGTGAAATATGGGTCGGTGGCAAACAGATTGATCCACACAATACCAATCTCAATCAGTATCGTTCGGAAGTTGGAATGGTGTTTCAGCATTTTAATTTGTTCCCGCATAAAACGGTTTTGGAAAACGTCATTGAGGCACCCATACACGTCAAGAAGATGAATCCGGCTGAAGCAAAAAGCCTCGCTTACGAATTACTGGCAAAAGTGAATATGAAAGAGAAAGCGGATGTATACCCGGACATGCTATCCGGCGGTCAAAAGCAGAGGGTTGCTATCGCGAGAGCGCTGGCCATGAGACCGAACATCATGCTGTTTGACGAACCGACATCGGCGCTTGACCCGGAATTGGTCGGGGAAGTGCTGCAGGTCATGAAGCAATTGGCTAAGGAAGGCATGACGATGATCGTCGTGACGCACGAAATGGGCTTTGCCCGCGAAGTGGCTGATCGGGCCGTGTTTATGGACAATGGCCAAATTTTGGAGCAAGGTCCGCCGAGCACGTTTTTTGAGAATCCGCAAAATGAACGGACCAGACAGTTTTTGAAGAGCATTCTCTAACATAAATCGAGGGGGATTCTGTTATGAAAAAGAAAGCAAAATGGATGGTTGCGTTGTTGTCTACCGTATTGTTCAGTTCACTCGTTCTGTCTGCCTGTGGTTCCAACAATGCAGCGCCTGCCGATAGCGCCCAATCTTCCGGGAAGAAAGACTTTACGTTCGCAATGAGCGGCTTGTACAAACCGTTTAACTTCAAGGAAAACGGCCAGCTCACCGGCTTCGACGTTGAGATTGGACAAGCTCTGGCAGAAAAAATGGGGATGAATCCGGTTCCGGTTACCAATCCGTTTGAAACGATCATTCAAGGGCTTCTGGCGAAAAAATACGACGCAATCATCGGCAGCTTGACCGTCACAGAAGAACGGAAGAAAACCGTAGCGTTCACCGAGCCTTACTATCGTTCCGGTTCGCAGGTGTTTGTGGCGGAGGGTAATACCGACATCAAATCCGCCGACGATGTAAAAGGAAAGAAAATCGGCGCGCAAAAAGGCTCTAACTATTTGGACTGGGCGAAAAAGCTGACCGATGCAGACAAGATCACTACCTATGACAGCGATGTTACGGCACTGCTTGACCTGCCGACAGGCCGTCTGGATGCGGTCATTACTGATCAGATGGTAGGCTTCCGTTTCATTAAAGAAGGCGCTGGCAAAATCAAAGACGTTGGCGAGCCGCTGAGCTATGACGAACAAGCGATTGCTGTCCGCAAAGAAGACAACGAGCTGCGCGAAAAACTCAACAAAGCATTGGACGAAATTATTAAAGACGGCACCTATGACAAAATCAGCGAAAAATGGTTTGGCCGCAACATTTTAGGGAAAAAGTAATTCGTTTTAATAGGGGTGTCCTTACGATGCCCCTTTTTTTATACCGTGCTGGGAGTGATTGAATATGATTATTGATATTCTTCTATCGAGTTACCCGCTGTTTATCACGGCAACCTTTCTCACGCTCAAATTGACACTCGTTGCCTTGCTTCTGGGATGCGGCGTCGGTTTAATCATCGCGTTCTTCCGCATTTCCGATTCCAAGGCGTTGAACTATTTTGCCCACACGTATATCACGCTTATCCGCGGTACCCCTTTAATCGTCCAAATCGCCATTCTGTATTTCGGTGTTTCCAGTGTTGTCACGTTATCGCAATTTTGGGCAGGAGCGATTGCCCTTGCTGTTCACAACGGTGCGTATATTGCGGAAATTTTCCGTGGCGGCATCCAGTCCATCGACCGCGGACAGATGGAAGCGTCCCGATCCCTTGGGATGTCGTATTCGCTTGCCATGAGGCGCATTGTTTTGCCGCAAGCTTTCAGACGATCGATTCCGGCGCTTGGCAACCAGTTTATCATCGGGTTGAAGGACTCTTCCCTGGTCGCTTATGTAGGGATGCAGGATTTGTGGGGGACAGGCTTAAGTGAAGCTGCCTCCAACTACAGACAGCTTGAAACTTATATTGTGGTTGGGTTATATTATCTCGCAATGATCTTGCTATTTACGTTTTTTGTGAATAAAATTGAAAATAAGCTTTCGACAGGACGCGCGTCCAAAAAGAGCAATGAGGGTGGAGCATTGAAAGCTGCTAAAGTAAAATAATAGGAGTTTACAAATGATCCAATCGATTGATAGAGCCATGCGAATTGTCAAGGTTCTCATTTCAGATGAAAACAAAATGGATTGGCAAATCTCTGAACTTGCTACGGCTACAGGGCTTCCGATTAGCACGCTCCATCGCATTTTGGAAACGCTTATTTCCCATGGGCTGGTGTCGCAAGAACCGATCACGAAGCAATACCGGGCTGGCTATACATGGATGGAAATCGGATTTCGTCTGCATGACAAAATCGATCTTCGCCATGTCGCAAGGCCGGTGATGGAACGGCTTGCCGCCGAGGTGGAGGAAAGCATCTTTATAAGCATTCCGGCCGGGGACGATTCATTCCCAATTGAAAAAGTAGACGGCCCGTTAAAAGTCATCATTGCGGAGAATCTCGGCTCACGCGTACCACTGACAATCGGTGCGCCTAATAAAGCGATTCTGGCAAATTGGAAATATTCTGACGCGGAGCGGGTGGTCAGGAAGCAGCTGCCTCCTGATCAGCAACAAGCGTTCCTTGATCAGTTGGTTGAGATTAAAAAAGCTGGGTATGCGATTAGTTATGGTGAAAAAACAGAGGGTACAGTTGCAATTGCCTCCCCGATCATCGGGTACGGAAATACGGTGGTGGCTGTCGTTTTCATCAATGCGCCAAGCTTTCGGGTGCCGGACGATCGGCTGCCCTTGCTGAGTGAAAAAGTAAAGGCTGCGGCCGCTGAGATTTCCATGAAAATCGGAAGAGCATAATCGGGCGGTTCCCCTCTCCACTTCACACGTGGAGAGGTTTTTTTGTAGCCAAGTGCTGCTGCAGCTTGGCTGCCCCAAGTTTTCCCAGTATACTGAAGCAAAAAACTGTCTGATTTGGAGGGAGTTCCGATGGAGATCATTTCAATAAATGTAGGAAAACCGGTGCTGATGACGTACGAGGGGAAGGAACTGGCAACCGGCATTTTCAAACAGCCGGTTGAGGGGCCTCTTTTTTTATCCAAGCTGAATTTTAACGGGGATGGACAGGCTGATCTCAAATACCATGGCGGAGTGGACAAGGCCGTCTGTGTCTATTGCTTCGAGCATTACGATTATTGGCAAAAGCAGCTGCAACGCGAGCTATCATTCGGGGCGTTCGGCGAAAATCTGACGGTGCAGGGCATGCTGGAGGATCAGGTTCATATCGGCGATATTTTTCAAATCGGCGAAGCGGTGGTTCAGGTGACACAGCCGCGCCAGCCCTGCCATAAGCTGGCGAAGCGCTACAACGTGCCGGAGCTGCCGGTGCAGGTGCAAAACAGTGGATTCACCGGGTATTACTTCCGTGTGCTGCAGGAGGGGAATGTGGCCAAAAACGATGCTCCCAAGCTGCTGGACCGTCACCCTGCACAGGTAAGCGTCACATTTGCCAACCAAATCATGCACCATGACAAAGCCAATCGGGCAGGCATTGAGCGGATGCTGTCGGTAGCTGAGCTTTCCGCCAGCTGGCGCAAAACATTAAACAATCGTTTAGAAGGGTTTGAGGTGGACACCAGGGAGCGGTTGCAGGGGAATTAATCGATTTTTCCGGGCAGGAGGGAACGATATGCAGCTTCAGTTTGACCATCTTGTTCACTATGTGAACAGCGACATGCGAGAAACGGTAAGGCGGCTTCAACAAGCGGGGCTGGCCGGAGTGCCGGGCGGTCGGCATGATCGGTTTGGCACGTACAACAGCTTGTGCTACTTCGATCTGAGCTATATCGAGTATCTGGGCGTGGAGGATGCGGACTTGTGCCGCTCGCTGGCGCACGACAACCGTTTTCTCGGGCAGCTCATGGAGGATTTGCCCCGGGGAGAAGGCTTTGGTACGGTTGCTCTGCGAACAGATCGAATTGACGAAGCTGCTCGCCATCTGCAATCGCAAGGCGTACGGGTTACCGGACCGTTTGACGGACAGCGAACACGTCCGGACGGAAGTGTTTTGCGTTGGAAAATGCTCCTGCCCGAAAGTGGCGAAAGCAAGGTTCCAATGCCGTTTCTCATTCAGTGGGAACAGTCTGACGAAGTCAGACGGATAGAAAACCGTGAGCGAGGATTGCTGCTGCCTCATCCACGAGGGGATTTGCGTGTTCGGGATGTCTCCTATGCTGTCCATGACCTTGAAAAAACAGCGGCGCTTTGGCAGCGCTGGTACGGCTTCCAGCCAAAGGAAATGTATGTAGATGAGGGGCTGCGGGCGCAATGTCTCGAATTCCCTCTTGCGGGCGGGGGCTTGCGCCTGTGCAGCCCCTTGCAGCAAGAGCAGGCAGAACAGCGAAGCGCAAGCGTGCTCACGACCGTACTGCAAAAACGTCAGGAGCGTCCTTTTCTGATACGTTTCACTGGCTTTACGGGTGACCAGCAGGAAGAAGTGTGCGGGGGACTGTATCATTTTTCCTACTAAGCTGGCTGGCAAACACAAGCTCAGCGGACTGGCGCAGCTTTGGCAAATAGCGGCGCAAAACGTCCGCTGTTTTTTTTCCTGAAGGCCCAACGTGCCCAATGGCGATGTAGTTTTCCTCGCTTTTGTCCAGGAACTTGCATAACAGCTCCATCTGTTTCGTGATGTGCTTTGTCGTGTACACATCATCAAAGAACAGGCGATTCATCATGAAGGGGACACCCAGTTCCTGAGCCAAAGCGGGTATTACGCTTTTGGGAGTCGTGCGGCTGTCAAGGAACATCAGTCCCCGCTCGCGGCAGACGGTCAGTACGACGCGCATGACGCGCATGTCCGCCGTGGCTTTGGAACCCATATGATTGTTAAGGCCAATCGCATGGGGAACATCGTCAATGGCAGCTTCAACCCGTTTCCGAATTTCTGCATCAGACAGGTCGGTAGTAATGGCGCCCGGTCCAAGCCAGCTGTGCTTTCCCTTGACCGGCTCCATGGGCAGATGGACAAAAACCTGGTGTCCCCTCTGATGAGCCGCTTCGGCATCCTTTTTGGTGCTGGGCATGAATGGCATGACGGCGACGGTCAACGGGATGGGCAGGGCCAGCATTTCTGCTGTTCCCTCCATGTTGTTGCCGAAATCGTCGATCACGATGGCTAACTTTTGCAGGCTTACGTTGTCCTGCTGCTGCCATGCGCCAAGCGTCGCAGTTCCAGATGGCCGCATGACCATCAGCGCGATTGCTGTACCGAGAACGAACCATACCAACGATCGTGTCTTTTTCAGCAACCTCCATCATCTCCGTTTCGTTTTCATTGGATCAATATCAATGCTCGTGATTTTCCATCTGCTGATCGGTGAGGGGCGCTCCAGATGAAAAATCCACGTTGCCTTCTGTTTCCCGCCATTTTTTTCATGATAGCGAAGCTGAACCGGGATTTCGGCTGCCAACAAATCCGGAATGTGGTTTTGCCAATCTTCGTTCAGCGGATTGAGCTCGGAGATTTCTGATGGTTCAAAGGGCAGGGGGAATCCGTCCGTCGTCATGTGTAATGTTGATTCATCCTGCTCATGCAGGGACAGCAGAAACATGTCAACGACTTGCATCGGATCGGCTCGCAGCAATGTCTGCTTCAGCTTGCCCGACGCTTTGAGAATCATCAGATTGTGCGAAGGATCCGGTTCCTTGCGCTTGTGGGTGGAGCTGCCTTGAAAATGAATGCAAAAATGACCAGGAAAGTTATTGCCGACGATTGCTCCGGCTCCATGCGGCATCCCGTGCATGGACGCTGCATATTTCCGGCCGTCGATTTCCACCAGGATCGCTCTTCGTTTCCAGCTCCATTTGCCCGCGTACACCCGTTTCATCGTCGCGGTATCTTCCCGGGTCAACGGCTGTACATCAGCATGACGGCTGCCCGCCCGGCGTTGTACCCGAAACGATTCTCCGGTTTCCATGTCAATGACTCGAGCATAGCTCATGCGGTGAAACGTTTTTTTCACCTCATTCCAATCAAGCGGCTTCCCAAAATGGGCTCGTTCTGCGAGAGCAACCCACTTTTCCAGCTGCTTGCGGACGTTAAGTAAAAGAAACACCTTCGTTTTTTTGGCTGGTTCAAACAGTTGGGAGTACGAATCAAACACACACGTCCGCGTCCCGATCTGAATCAGAGCGCGGGGCAGCTCCGGTTGCAAGCTTGTCTGCATCGCGGGGCTGTTAATGATTTGTCGGGCTAGCGACTTTGGTTCACGTATTTCCAGCCGTGTATGAAACGGGGATTCTGGTGAAGTGGAAACGGTTATGATGGCGGTTCGAGCTGATTGGGCTTGGGCAACATCAGGTATGAGCAGCAGATGCAACAGGAACAGCAACAGAGAATACCGGAAAAAAGCAGCCATGTGATCACCTCCCGATTAGTATGCACAACGATCGAGGCTGCAATCGGATGAAAACAAAAACTGGATGGCTGCTTCTGAATGAGCAGCACGAAAGTGAATGACACTAGGGAGGACAGATTCAAGTTAGGATGGGAGTCCCGTGAACAAGTGGATACATTGGGTTTTCAACAGAGCAATCCTCCTGATCGTTGTCCTGACCGTTTCCGTGCTTGAACCGTTGAGTGCGCGTGCCGATCAGATCCACCTCCCGATTGAAATCATGATCGATGCCGGGCACGGCGGAATCGACGGCGGAACAAGCTACGGCGATACACTCGAAAAAACGATCAATTTGGAGGTAGCCCTCAAGCTGTACAAGCTGCTGAACGAGGATGGCTATCAAGTCATTCTCAATCGAACCGGAGATTATGCGCTCAGTGACGAAAATGAATGGCTGCGTCATCCATCCCGTCATATTCGTGATCTGGCTCAACGTAAGCAGCTGGCTGCAGAGGTAGACCCCCAGCTTCTCATCAGTCTGCATGTAAACTGGTCTTCGAATCCAACGCAAAGCGGGCCGGTCGTTTTGTATCAAAAGAGTGGCTTAAGCTATTTGCTGGCTACTGTGATTCAGCAGCGGTTGAATCACCTTTATGGATCAAAGGAGAGCCCGCGCAAGGGCAAAACGTTCTACCTGTTGAATAAAACATCGATGCCGACGGTCATTGTGGAAATGGGTTTCTTGAGCAACCCGCATGACCGGGCGAAGCTGACGACTCCAAAAGGACAGGAGCAATTAGCCCGTGCAATTGGAGAAGCAGTCAAAGATTATGTAATCCTCACAGGGTATTTCCCGTGAGGATTTTTTCGTTGTGGCTGGTTTCTAAAGGGTAATGGCTGGTATTTTCACCTGTACAATGGTGCCCCCGCCAGCGGATCGGCGAATGACAATTTCCCCGCCATGCTCTTGTACGATCGATTTTGCAATCGGAAGGCCAAGTCCGCTTCCACCCCGGTGGCGATTCCGCGATTTGTCCACACGATAAAACCGTTCGAACACATTGGCCAAATCCTCTTCAGGAATGCCAATCCCCGTATCTTCTACCGTAATCTCAATCCATTCGCCTTTCCGGCATGCTTCCAGGTGAACATGCCCCTGTTCGGTATATTTGCGTGCGTTATCCAGCAAGATGTCCAGCAAGCGGCGAATTTTTGCCTTGTCCATCGCCATTTCCAATGGTTCCGTCCAGTTGAAGGAAAGTGACAAATGCTTCGGAAACGTAGCGGTCCACACCTTCTCAACTTCCTTGAGCAAGGGAATCAGCGATTGGACCAGCAGCGGATTATCGATCGTCCGTTCTTCATGCTGCATTTTGGCCAGGGACAACATGTCCTCAATCAAATGAAACAGGCGCGAGCATTCCACCTCCATGGCCATCAAGGCTTCATCGCGTATGGATTCGTGCTGCTTGCCCCAGCGACGCAGCAGGCGGACATACCCTTCAATGATCGCAAGCGGCGTGCGGAATTCATGGGAGGCGTCTGCAATGAATTGCTGCTGCCGTTTCATTGCTTCTTCCACCCGATCCAGCAGGACATTGAATGCGTTGACCAAATCATGGATTTCCTCGGCTCCACCGTAAAAAGGCATTCGGGCGGAAAGCTTTGACGGATGGATGGTCCTGATATGGGTAATCAGGCGGCTTAGCGGCGCCAGCCCGAGCATCGCCAGGAAATAGCCGCTGAAGCTCGAGATGATCAATGTCGCAACCGATGCAATGACCAGAATCAAGAGCAGGATGTGGTAAAAAGGCTGCAGTAGCTGACTGTCTTCTTTTACCTGTATCGTAAGCGGGGGGTGGGAGCCGTTCAGAAAGATCGGCGCTTCGACAACGAGATGATCGGGATTGACAACGAGCGGATCACTCGTCCACTCAGGTCCTTCCACCGAGGCGAGACGATTGTTTTGATTATCCAGCAGGATCAGTGCATGCTGCTTCGTGGCGTAATTGGTTAACAGCTGCTTCACATAATCCGCGTCCAAATACTTGTTTTCGCTTAACTGGGTTTTCAGATCAGCGGCGATTGCATTTGCTTTCTGCTCAAGCAGATGCATTTCGTTGATCATGACGAGCCTAGCGGTGCTCCAGTAAATAAACACGGTCAAAATAAACAGCAAGCCGACCATTCCGGCTCCAAACAAAAGGGTCAAGCGCCATTTGAGAGAGAGGCGACGAATTCTCTGTGTCAGGGAATGGGGTGTTTGCATCGAGAGGTCCCTTTCTTTTTGCCGAATTCCCGAGTATCGGTTATACGCGCAAGGTATAGCCGACACCGCGAATGGTGTGGATCAGTTTGACCGGATGATCGGCATCAATCTTGTTGCGCAAATAGCGTATGTAAACGTCCACGACGTTGGTGTTGCCCATAAAATCAAAGCCCCAAACGGCGGAGAGCAGCTGCTCGCGGGACAGTGCCTGATCCTGGTGGGTGGCAAGATAGTAAAGCAGCTCGAATTCTCGCGGAGTCAGTGAGATTTCTTCATCAGCACGATACACACGGCGTGAATGCGGCTCAATCGTCAACGTGTCGATTGCAATGGTTTCCGTCTCGTCTGACTGTGACTTGCGCATATGTACGCGGATGCGGGCAAACAGCTCCTCGATGGCAAACGGCTTGGTCAAGTAATCGTTTGCCCCGCTGTCAAGTCCCGCCACCTTGTCGGGAACCTCGCTTCGCGCCGTAAGCATAATGATGGGTACATCCTTCACTTCGCGAATCCGGCGGCAAACCTCTGTGCCGGATAGTCCGGGGAGCATCACATCAAGCAGGATCAGGTCGAAGGCTTCATCCAGCGCTTGCTGCAAACCGGCAGTGCCGCTATGGGACAAATCGATTTCATAGCCTTCATTCATCAGCTCCAGCTGCAGATAGCGGGCAAAGTTCTGCTCGTCCTCAATCAGAAGCAGCCGCCCTTTTCCTTCAAGGGATGACATCTCTTTACACCTCATCCATCCAATGTAAATTCTCATCAAATTCTCATGAAATTCTCGCTAGAATCTTAGTTTTGGGCTGTACCATGTCATTTATACGGCACACCAACATCTAAGGGGGATGAGAAACATGAATAAGCGGAACTGGTTAATGAGTACAGCTATGGCTGTTCTTGTGTGTAGTTCTCTTTTAGGCGGTGGACAAGCATTTGCCTACTCAAGTGCGACTGCTTCCAAAGTCATCAAGGCTGGCGAAAAATATCTCGGGACACCGTATGTATATGGTTCTAGCCGTTCAAGCAAATCGACCATGGATTGTTCAGAATTTGTCATGTGGGCTTTCAAGGAAGGTGCACACATGAACGTTGGCACAGGTGGCGCCCGCTCCCAGTACAAGCGTGCCCTCCAAAATGGAACGAAGGTAAAATTCTCTTCGCTGAAAAAAGGCGATTTGGTCTTCTTTTCGACAAAGGCAACGATGAAATATTCAGCCAGTTCAATTAATCGAATTGGTCATGTAGGTATTTATGCAGGCAACGGCAAGGTGCTGCATACCTACGGCGCCGGTGGGGTTAAGTTCAGCAACATGACAAGTGGTTGGTGGAAAGATCATTTCTATGCTGGCGTCCGAGTGATTGACTAGGGACATAAGTTCATACTGCATAGGGTAAAAAACGGAAAACCGCAGGAAGCGAAATAGCAGCTTCCTGCGGTTTTTTGGTTTGATCGCAAATTATTTTCGCAGAGCTCCGCCGATGCCGGCAACAAAGGTGGGAACACCAGCCGCCACAAGCACCAGAGCCCAATCGCGAAAAGACAAGTCGGTTGTGGTGAAAATCGGCTGAAACACATCCATATAAATGACGCACAGCATCAGGAGGATGGAGGAGACGACGGCCCAGATCAAATACATATTGCCAAACGGATTGCGATGGAACACGGACCGGTCACTGCGGCAGTCAAACACATGAATCAGCTGTGCCATGACCAGTGTGGCGAAGGACACGGTTTGGGCGTGAACCAGATCGTTCGGGTATTCCTTGAGCGTCAGCCAGAAGGCTCCCAGCGTCATCGCTCCGATCAGAAAGCCGCGGCTGATGATTTTCCAGCCCAATCCCCGACCGAAAATATTCTCGGAACGGTTTCGCGGCTTCTGATGCATGATGTTGGACTCCGCTTTGTCGACACCCAACGCCATGGCGGGTAGGCCGTCGGTGACGAGATTGACCCACAAAATCTGGATCGGCACTAACGGAAGCGGCAGCCCCATCAGCATCGCGAAAAACATGACGAGAATTTCCCCTACATTCGAGGCGAGCAGGTACCGAATGAATTTACGTATGTTGTCATAAATATTGCGTCCTTCTTCAACGGCAGAGACGATCGTCGAGAAATTGTCATCACGCAGAATCAGATCGGATGCTTCTTTGGTGACATCGGTGCCGGTAATGCCCATCGAGATGCCGATATCAGCCAGCTTGATGGCCGGGGCATCATTCACGCCATCTCCGGTCATAGCCACCACATGGCCGTTGCGTTGCAGAGCACGAACGATGCGCAGCTTGTGCTCCGGGGAGACACGGGCATAGACGGAGGTTTTTTCAACGGTTCGCGCCAGTTCCTCATCGCTTAACGAATTGAGCTCAAGTCCTTCCACCACCCCCCCCGATTGGGTGAGCAAGCCGATTTGGCGACCGATCGCTTCTGCCGTGATCTTGTGGTCGCCGGTAATCATGACGGTCTTGATGCCAGCCTGGCGGCACAAATGAATCGCTTCGGTTACTTCTGCGCGTGGCGGATCAATCATCCCGACCATGCCGACGAAAATCAGGTCATTTTCCAACTGCAAGGATGACATGCCCTGACGATAGCTGGGAAGCGACTTATACGCAAAGCCAAGCACGCGCAATGCTTGCGTAGCCATCTTTTCCGCTTGTTGAAGGACCTGCTGGCGGAGCTGGCTCGTGAGCTGTACGACCTTGCCCTGCCAATGAATGCGGGAGCTGCGGGCGAGCAGCGCCTCGACCGCCCCCTTGGAATAGAACATCAGCTTCTTGTCGGGGGCACAATCAACGACCGACATCATTTTTCGATCGGAGTCGAAGGGCAGCTCGTCAATGCGCGCCCATTGTCCGGCAGCGTGCAGCTTGGATCGTTCAGCGCCAGCGCCCTTGGCGGCAAAAGCGAGTAACGCCCCTTCCGTTGGGTCGCCGATGATGCTCCAGGTTTCCTTGGAAACGGCAAGGACGAGCAGCTTGCGGGCTTTCTGATCTTCGCGTACCAGTTGGGCATTGTTGCAGCGCTGGGCGATGTGAAGCAGAAGATGGAGCGCGTCATCCCGCAGCGTGTCAACCGTTTTGTTATCCACCATGATGTGACCGACCGGTTCATAGCCGTTGCCGGTAATGTCGTAGCGAATCCCGCTGATGCTCGCTTGGGTTACGGTCATTTTGTTTTGGGTAAGCGTTCCGGTTTTGTCGGAGCAGATGACGGAAGCACAACCGAGCGTTTCGACAGATGGCAGCTTGCGCACGAGCGCGTTGCGTTTGATCATTCGCTGCACGCCAAGGGCGAGCGCGATGGTGACGATTGCGGGAAGTCCTTCGGGTATAGCGGCAACGGCCAGGCTTACTCCAGCGAGAAACATGGTCAGCAGGTCGTGTCCGTGGATGACCCCTGCCCATATGACAACGGCGGTCAGGGCGATGGCGACGACGATCAGAATTTTGCCCATTTGTTCAAGGCGGTGCTGCAGCGGGGTGATACTTTGCTCCGCTTCATTGATCAGATGGGCGATCTTGCCGATTTCGGTGCCCATACCTGTTTTGACCACGATTCCTTTCCCGGTTCCGCCTGTAACAAGCGTACCCATGAACGCCATATTGGTCTGGTCACCTAATGGAATCGTGTCGGCAGCAAGGCTTGTGACGAGACTCTTGTCCGTTTTGTTGACAGGCACAGACTCGCCCGTCAGCGCGGATTCCTCAATTTCGAGTCGATTTGCCTGAACGAGCCGGAGGTCAGCGGGAACACGATCCCCGGCATCAAGCAAAACAAGATCCCCTGGAACCAACTGTGAAGCGGGAAGGATGATCTGACGACCCTCGCGCACAACCTTCGCCATCGGGGAGGCGAGGTTCTTCAGTGCTTGCAGCGAGCGCTCCGCGCGAACCTCCTGGATAAAGCCAAGAATGCCGTTGATCAGCATGATGGCAAGGATGGCAATGGCATCGAGATATTCGCCGAGCACAAATGAAATGATCGTGGCCACGATCAGTATTCCTACCATAATATCTTTGAATTGGGAGAGGAATACTAGAACCAGCGAGGCTTGCTTGGCTTCCTTCAACTGGTTTGGACCATATTGTTTGAGGCGGCTGTCTGCTTCCTTCTGCGGCAACCCTTGCGCAAGGTCACTGCCTAGCAGTGCTGTAGTTTCCACTGCGGCCAGCTTGGGCCATTGGCGAGTAGAGTGCATGGACACGGGCGATCTCCTCCAAATTTCATCTCACATTCATATGTATGCAGACGGGCTTTCCGCTAGAAGGCCAACCCGATTTTCGCAAAAGGGCCGAGCTTGGGCGGAATCATTTTTTTTGTCCCACGCATACGCTAAGGCGAATGTCATCGTAGAGGTGAGTCAGCCATGAATGGGATGGTATCACTGATCCTTGTCTCCATCGCGATCAGTTTGGACGGATTGGGTGTAGGCATGACGTACGGTCTGCGAAAAATGCGGATTCCGTTGTTGTCATTGCTCGTGATCGCGGCGTGTTCGTTCGCCGTTGTATATGGCGTTATGCTGTTTGGTAGTACAGTAACGAGCTGGTTGAGCCCAGCGGTAAGCAAACAGCTCGGGGCGGGTGTGCTGATTGCCATCGGTCTGTTGACACTGTGGCGCATTTGGCGCGGACAGGAGGAAGAAGCTGCAAAGCAGGTGAGCGATGAGCCGATTGGGCAATTTCGGATTTTTGGGTTGATCATCCAGATTTTGCGGGACCCGGAGCAGGCGGATGCGGACCATTCGGGGGACATACGCGGCTGGGAAGCGGTGATGCTCGGAATGGCGCTGTCGCTTGACGCCTTCGGCGCTGGCATCAGCTTGTCGTTGCTCGGGTATTCCGCACTGCTGGTGGCGTTATCGGTGGCCGTATGCAGCGTGTCACTGCTCGCTCTGGGAATTGGCATCGGACAGCGTGTGCAGGGCATTGGCTGGGCACCACAGCTGGCCTGGCTGCCACCGCTGCTGCTGATTGGCATCGGCCTGTTGAAGTGCATCATGTGAAAAACAAGCAAGTCCAGCTCATCGCAAGGGAGGAACAATATGCACAAAATCGTCGTGTTGGGAACAGGTCCCGCCGGTTTGACCGCAGCCATTTATTTGGCGAGAGCCGAGATGAAGCCGTTGGTGATTGAAGGGACGGAGCCTGGAGGGCAATTGACGCTGACTACGGAGGTGGAGAATTTCCCCGGCTTTCCAGAAGGAATCATGGGCCCGGAGCTGATGGCCAACATGCGCAAGCAGGCGGAACGGTTTGGTGCGGTTTTTCAGACCGGGTGGGTGACGCAGGTGGACTTGTCCAAACGTCCCTTCACCTTAAAGGTGGAAGGGGCCGAAGATATTCAGGCAGAGGCACTTATTATCTCTACAGGCGCTTCTGCCAAAATGCTGGAGATACCGGGTGAGAAGGAGAACATCGGGCGTGGGGTCAGCACGTGCGCGACATGTGACGGCTTTTTTTTCCGCGGCAAAAAAATCATTGTGGTCGGCGGCGGCGACTCGGCGATGGAGGAGGCCAACTTTTTGACCAAATTCGCGTCAGAGGTGCAGATCGTGCATCGACGCGACGAGCTGCGTGCCTCCAAAATCATGCAGGATCGCTGCCGCAACAATCCCAAAATCAGCTGGCAGCTGAATCGGGCACCGGTAGAGGTTGTTGCGGGAGCTACGGGTGTGACGGCGTTGAAGGTGAAAAACAATGAGACCGGCGCGGAGGAAGTGATTGAAACGGACGGTATTTTCGTTGCGGTCGGTCACCGCCCCAATACAGCGTTTTTGGCAGGTCAGCTGGAGACAGATGATCACGGTTATTTGAAGGTAAAGCCGGGAACGTCGGAAGCCTCTGTCGAAGGTGTCTTCGCCTGCGGGGATGTGAAGGACAGCAAATACCGCCAGGCCATTACGGCGGCTGGTTCCGGCTGTATGGCAGCGCTTGATTGCGAACGGTTTTTGGAAGGGAATGCGATGCTGGACTGGGGAAGCGCGCCTGTTACGGCGAAAGGGTGATTCAAATCACATCGCTTCGGTGCACATGCTTCTATAATGAAGACAACAGCGCTGAAGGGATGGTGAATGATGTTGATGACAGATCGAACCACACACGAGCAGCCTGAGTACCATACGCCTTATGACATGCTCGGGGGCGAGGAAACCGTCAGCAGGCTGGTGGACGCCTTTTATCCGCGGGTTGTGCGAAACCGCGATCTGCGTCCATTGTTTCAGGACGGGATCGAGGAGATCGCTCGTAAGCAAAAGCTGTTTTTAACCCAGTTTCTCGGCGGGCCGCCGCTTTATAGTGAACAATTCGGACCACCGGCGATGCGAATGCGCCATCTGCCGTTCGAAATTACTCCGCGGCGCGCATGTGCATGGCTTTCTTGCATGAAGGAGGCGATGGACGAGGTTGGTATGGCCGGTCCGGCTCGCCAGTTCTTTTATGATCGACTGACGCAGGTTGCGCACATTATGGTCAACACGCCGGACGAACCTAAGAGAGAAGATTTGCGGGAGCCTGCCGATGGGAGGGGTCCAGCATGGAATTGATCAAATGGACGGAGCACGTAGAAGCGAAGGAACCCTTTCATCGCAAAATGCTTTTTCAAACCGATGGTTCCAAAGCGGTGCTGCTCACCCTCCAGCCGGGACAATTTCTTCCCCCGCATCAGCACCCGGGCTGCTCCGTTTACGTGCATGTGTTGTCAGGGAAAGTCACTGTCAAGACTGACCATACAACATGTGTGCATACAAGCGAGCATTTGCTTCAGATCAATGGAGAAGAATCGGTAGGCATTCGCAACGAGTCGCGTGAACAAGCGGTCGTTTCCATTATCTTGGCAAAAAAACAAAAGCCGTAGCGGCGAGCTACGGCTTTTTTCTTCGGTTTGTGCGAAGCTATTGGTTAATCTTCGCCCACTTCAAGTCGCCCATTCCGAATCCGTCCACCAGGATGCCGGATACCCGGTCGCTTTTCAAATGTCCTTGCAAATAGTGATAGATGGGAATGACCGGCATTTCATCCATCAGGATTTGTTCGGCTTGCCCCAGCAGCTTGCGGCGTTTTTCCGGGTCTGATTCATAGTCGGATTGGGTGAGCAGTTCAGCATATTTCTTGTTTTCCCAACGCGTGTCGTTGTTCGCCCCATTCTTCTCCTTGAAAATCTCCAAAAACGTCTTCGGGTCGTTATAGTCAGCCAGCCACCCCATGCGTGCGATCTGGAAGTTGCCTTTGCTCTGGTTTTCCTGATGTTTGACCCAAGGAAGCTCTTGCAGTTTTACGTCAACGCCCAACGCTTCTTTCCACTGGTCGGCAACTATTTCCGCGACAAACAGATGCCCGGACCCTGAGTTGTACGTCAAGGTAATGGGGGGCAATTGTTTCAATCCCAATTCCTTCATGCCCTCCTGAAGCAATTGTTTGGCTTTGTCCACATCGTAGTCCTTGAAATAACCGCCTTGCTGAACGGCCATTCGCGGTGGAAGCACGCTTGTTGCGGGAGATCCGTAATAAGAGGAGATTTCCTCGCGGTTTACGGCATAGGCGAATGCTTTGCGAATTTTTTCGTTTTGGAACGGTGGACGTTCGGTGTTGAATTTGTACCAGTACACGCCATCGACCGCACTGTTCGTGAAATTATCCATTCCGTTAAGGACATAAACAGCCTCTGTGGGTAAGCTGCCAAATGGTGAACCGGCCCAATCCAGGTCTCCATTGTCGAACATGCTCCACTCCATTTCGGAGTCTTGGAACATGGAAAAATCGACTCTCTTCACAGAAACGTTCTTCTCATCCCAGTATTGATTGTTTTTTTCCAGGACAAGCTTGCTTCTGCGCTCCCAATTTTTAATGAGAAACGGTCCGTTGCCCACAATCGCTTTTGGATCTTTGGCCCATTTCGGGTTGGATGCAACCAGTTTTTTCGGAACGGGATAGTATGTATAAAAGGAGGTTAGCTCCAAAAAGTACGGGGTCGGATGCTCCAGTTCAACCTGCAGCGTGTCATTGTTCAACGCTTTCACGCCGACCTGGTCCATCGGGACCTCGCCCTTGTTGGCCTTTTCCGCATTTTTGATCGGGTACAGCAGAAACGCGTACTCAGACTTGGTTTCTTTGGCGAGCACACGCTTCCAGGCATATTCAAAGTCATGGGCTGTCAAAGGCTCACCATTGCTCCATTTTGTTTTCCGCAGCGTGAAAGTATAGGCAAGCTTGTCGGCAGAGATGTCGATCTTTTCCGCAACAGATGGAACCGGCTTCTCGGTTGATTCCTTCCGGGTCAAGCCGTCAAACAGGGCGCGAATCATGTTGCCGGATGAGGAGTCAGACGCAAGTCCTGGGTCAAGGGTGATCGGCTCGCTCGCGAGATTCAGATAAAGCGTCCCAGGCTCCTTCACCCGTGATTCGATCGGTGCGGGAGGTTCATGAGCAGGTACGGCCGGGGTAGCCGACAGCAATAGAGATACTGCTACGACGAGATGTTTAAAGAACAAGCAGCCACCACTTCTTTCCATTGTGTTTTGTGCCATTATAACAAAATGGAAAATTGTAGTGAATATATACTGAAAATTTTGTAAGACATTCCCTGTTTTTGTACATTGGCATTGCCCACCGATTGTCAACGATCCGCAATGCCGATTTGATTTATGTGATGCAGGACGGTAGAGTGAAAGAAGCAGGAACACATGACGTGCTGCTGCAAAACGGGCCGATTTACCAGGAGCTTGTCCGTGCGGAATACGAATCGGCCGCTGAAGGAGCCTAACAAATATGAAAAAGCAGATATTGTTGCTGATCGCACTGGTTGCGATTGTCGGGTTTACATTCTGGAACAACGGAAGACAGGGAGCGACGGATGTTCCCACGCTCCCTGAGGTCGGCTACAAGGCCGCGCCATTTGCATTGCCGAACCTTGATGGAAAGGAGCTTTCACTGGCAAGCATGGCGGGCAAGCCGGTGGTGGTGAATTTTTGGGCGTCATGGTGTGGTCCGTGCAAGGTCGAGACACCGGATCTGGTTGCATTTTATGAAGTACAGAAAGATCGAGTTGGGATGATCGCCGTCAACGTAACCAATCTGGACAGTGCGGACGATGCGCGCGCGTTTGTCCGTGAATATTCGGTCAACTATCCGGTCGTACTGGATGAATCGGGAACGGTGAGCAAGCTTTATCAGGTAAGTGCGATGCCGACCAGCTTTATTCTTGATCCACAGGGAACGATTGTGTTCAAAAAAATCGGAGCCGTCACCCCTGCCGAAATGGAACGCGTGCTGGCGCCTTACTTGCGCTGAAAAGGGAGGGAGCAACATGTTTGAGTCTGGTGCTGCGCTTACCGTCGGGGGACTGTCTGTAGGCGTTCCGATGATTGGTTATCTCATTGGCGGACTGGCTGTGTACCTCTATTTGACCTATGTCGCCAAGCATGCTGATGAGGAATGGGGAAAAGCATTTGCGGATCGATTGTTTTCGGCGGTCGTTGTGTATGTGCTCGTCTACAAGCTGTGGCCGCTGGTGGAGCAATGGCCGAAGCTGCTTGAAAATCCGTTGAGCCTCCTGCTTTATGTAGGGGGAGCCTATGCAGTGGAAGGCGGGATTGTACTGGCCGGGCTCTGGTTCATATATGGTGCATACAAGGGAAAATGGCTGCATTGGGCGGCAGTCGAACGGCTGCTGGCTGCATATGTGCTGTTTCAGGCAGGCTATGCGCTCGTGGTCAAGAAATACGGTCCTCCGACATCCGGGTGGGGCTGGTCGCAGGATGGAACAACCTATTTGCCTGCCAATCTGCTCGAAGCGGCCGCATCGCTTTTGCTGTTTGGACTGTATGAATGGCATCGCAGGCGCAGGCCCCAGCAGTCCCTGGAGCGATTCGTCGTTGTAGTAGCCGGGATCTGTGCGGGGATCGTATTTTAAAAAAGTGGCTGTTATCTGCTTGGTTTTTCAAAACAAGCAGTGGCAGCCGCTTTTTTGATAGGGTGGGCAGCGTTGCCTCCAAGCGAGTGATCCACCGACCTGTAGCGTTTTCTCCGTCTTCCTTCTGCCGCACTTTGCTGGCTTTGCAATTTTTTAGCATGAACCCCTCGCTACGTTGACACCCTAATGAGGAGACAGCCAGAACAAAGGAGCGTACTCGATGACAACGACAGTAGAACAGACGTATCGCATCATGAAAGACTCGCTTGGTGAGGTGAAGGTACCGCGGGAGGCGATGTACGGTGCTCAAACACAACGGGCGGTCGAGAATTTTCCGATCAGCGGACTCAGACTGCCCCGTGCCTTTATTCGGGCGCAAGCGATCATCAAGGCCTCTGCGGCAGCAGCCAATATGCGGTTGAATCAGCTTGATCCCAAGTTGGGGGCTGCTATTTTGCAAGCGGCCGAGGAAGTGATTGCTGGCAGATGGGATTCTCATTTCGTTGTCGATGCCTTTCAGGCGGGGGCAGGAACGTCGCAAAACATGAACGCAAACGAAGTGATCGCCAACCGGGCCAACGAACTGTTGGGTGATCGCGAGCAGCAGCAGGTGCATCCGAATGATCATGTCAACATGGCCCAGTCCACCAATGATACGATTCATGTTGCCATCAATATTGCCGCTGCCGAGCAAATCGTGCATCATCTGCTGCCAGCCTTGAACACGCTTGAAAAAAGCTTGTGGCAAAAGGCTGAGCAATGGATGCCGATCATCAAATCGGGGCGAACCCATTTGCAGGACGCTGTTCCGATCCGCTTGGGGCAGGAGTTCTCCGGCTACGCCCAGACGATCACGGCAATGACACGCGATATAAAGGCAGGACTGGAGGTTTTGTTCGAAATCGGCTTGGGTGGAAACGCGGTTGGAACCGGCATCAATGCGCATCCCGATTATGCCTCGCAATCGATAGCCGAAATTGGGCGGCGTACCGGATTGCCGTTTCGTGCACCCCAAAACCGGTTTGCCTTCATGCAAAATACATCGGCAGCCCTGCGTATCAGCGGACTGCTTCGTGAAATAGCCGTGCATTTGATCAAAATAACAAGTGATCTCCGTTTGCTCAGCTCTGGCCCGCGAACCGGGTTGGCAGAGCTCAGGCTGCCGGCTGTTCAGCCAGGTTCGTCGATCATGCCCGGCAAGGTCAATCCGGTCATACTGGAAATGGTCTATATGGTGGCCAGCCAGGTGATTGGCAACGATGCGACGATCACGACAGCAGCCAACGGGAGCCAGCTGGAAATCAACGTAATGATGCCGGTCATCGCATACAATCTGCTTCAATCGATCACGATCCTTGCCAATGCAAGTGAAGTGTTAACGAACAGGTGTATCATCGGAATGGAAGCCGACGAAGCGCAATGCCGTCACTGGGTGGAATCGAGCCTGTCGCTGGTGACGGCGCTCAATCCGTTGATCGGCTATGACCGAGCCGCTCAAATTGCCAAACAAGCCTATGCAGAAAACAAAACCCTGCGCGACGTTATTGTCGAGCAGGGCATAATGGACGGGCGGATGGAAGAAGCGTTGCGTCCGGAGAGAATGGTGTAGCGATCACATGTTTTCCGCGACATACGTCTCGGGAGGGGCAGAGGCGAAGAAGGGGCTGAAATCACCCAGACTGTAAACATGAAGCTCGTGCATGGCACGCGTGCAGGCCGTATAAAGAAGCTTTCGCTCGCTTTCTCGCCCATATTGCGCAGAGGAACTGTTATAGAGCACGACCGCATCGAACTCCACCCCTTTGGCCAAATAAGCAGGGATAACCAGCGTGCCCGGTTCAAAGGAAACGGTTTCCTTGTCAATCAGGCGCAAGGGAAGCTCTTCCTTCAATGCCGTGTATGCATCCTCGCATTCCTTTGCTGTTTTGCAAATGACGGCAATCGATCGGTGACCGACTGCCTCCAGGGAACGGATGCGTTCTTTGATCAACACCGCAAGCTCCACGGGGCTTGCGGTTTTTGTTATCGTGGGAAGCGGACCGTTTCTGTTGAAAGGCACGATTAGGGGTGCCCCCGCCAAGAGATGGCGTGTGAATTCGACAATCTGTCGGGTCGACCGATAGCTGCGCGTCAGCATGATCGTCTCGGTCTGTGCTTCTCCATAGAGGACCGCTAACGGGCCAAAATCGGCGGCATCAGCGTGTGCGTAAATAGCCTGATTCAGATCACCAAGCACAGTCAGCTTGCTATAGGGAAAAAGACGCTTGATAAACGCAAACTGGAACGCGGAATAATCCTGCGCCTCATCGATCAGGACATGGCGCACGGCAGTGTTGGTCTGGAAGCCTTCCAGCTGCTCCTGCAGGTACAGATAGGGCGTCGCATCCTCGTAGGAAAGCTCGCCTTGATCCAGCTTCATCACGGTCTGCTGGCACATCTCTTCCCATTGATCGGGAAGCTCGATGGCATGGCCCAGCTCGCTCACAAGGCCGGAATCATCAAACAATTGGCGGTAGATAGCCTGCACATCCACGAAGCTGGCCTGCTTCACTTGCTGCCGCAACGGCTTGAACGCATCGGCAACAACCATGTTGGCAAGCAGTTTTTGCTCCATGTCAAAGTCATCGAACGTATCCCCGGAGAGTCGCTTTTTCCGGCGAAGCTGCTGATACACCTTCGCGAAAGCATCTTTGTCGAGCAACTGCACCTCTTCTTCCACCCACGGCTTTTTGCGCTCACGAGCCGCACATGCTTTCAAGTCGGCAAGCAGCATGTCGGTGAGAAGACCAATCCGGTTCGGGATGGCCAGAGATGAATCAAGCGCGTAAAAGCGCTCCTTGATCTGCTCGCCGGAGATCAAGACGCGCCCGCGAAAGCGAATGTCGCTAAAGTGCATCCCGGATGTTCGCAAGCGCTCCACATAACGTTCAATCATATGAATAAAGGGGAAAGACGACTTGAATCGAATCCCTGCCATCCGCGCCTCATAGCCGGATTCGCGCATGGCCGTATGGACATATTCCAGCTGGGAAAAAGGATCTTCCAGCAAAAAGCGGCCGCCGAGTCGATGCTCCAAATATTCCTGATAGGTGGCCTGCTGCATATTCTCTTCACCAAGTTCGGGAAGCACCGTAGAAACATAGCTGTTAAACAGCGGATTAGGCGAAAAGAGCACGATCTGATCGGCGCGCAGCGTGGTGCGAAAGCGATACAGCAGGTAGGCGACCCGCTGCAAAGCAGCGGACGTTTTGCCGCTTCCCGCTGCCCCTTGGACCACAAGTACGCGTCCCCGTTCATTGCGGATCAAACGATTTTGCTCCTTCTGGATCGTCGCCACGATGCTTTTCATTTGGGTGCTGGCTTGTTTTCCGAGAACATCCTGCAGCAGCTCGTCGCCAATCGTCACATCGGTGTCGAACATGCTCTGGATCACGCCATCCGCAATCATAAACTGGCGCTTGAGCTCCATTACGCCCGAGATGGTGCCGCCTGGTGTTTCATAGTGAGCCGGCCCGGGGGAAAAGTCGTAATACAGACTGGAAACCGGGGCGCGCCAATCGTAAATCAAAAAATGATCCTCGTGTTCATCCAAAAGCGAGGCGATGCCGACATAAAGCGTTTCTGCGTGGGATTGGTCTTCCTCCTGAAAATCAATCCGGCCGAAATACGGGGAACGACGCAGACGCTTTAACGTCTTGAGCTGTTTGCTCGCATGCTGGTGGGTACGTTCCCGCTCCGATAGAACCTCAGCCTGCTGCTTCATGCTGGCATAGGTTTCCATTGCTTCCTCAGGCGCGTCAAAATTGACGGTCACATCATCCCAAAAATGTGTGCGAATGTCCACGATATCTGCGGCCACGTCACTTACCTGCTGCTCAAGAGATGCGATGCGGCGATCGGTTTCGGCAATCACTCGTTCAACCTGTTGCTGTTCCTCGTCGCGTGTTGCACTCATATGCGGGCACCCTCTTTCGATCATTTTTTGTTGCTTTCATGGTTTGACAAAGCGATCGTTTTTTGTTAAAATAATAGTGTGGGAAAATATTATTATTTTAACGAAAATATGGAAAACCACTCTTCATTTTACCATAGACTTTGAGTGAATTCAATACGAAGAAGGGAGGTCTCTCAAGCAGATCGATGGCTTGAGAGACACCCCTTCTTTTTTACGTGGAACGGACCTCTTCACATTCTTCTCGTACAGGGAGACAAAATCTCCACGACCAAACAATGTTTCCTATTAGGTTTATCTTTTGGAACACAGGGGAAAGAACGAATCATGAAAGAGGGAAGGGTGGTCGTGTGAACAAGCTTGGTATTACCGCGAAAATTTCCATTGTCGTCTTGACGATTGTGTTGGTCAGCATCGGACTCGTTACGCTCATCAGCTATCAAACAAGCTATGAGCAAGTAAAGAAGGCGGCAGGGATCGAGTTGATTGGATGTGCCAACATCACAACAGGGTTGGTCGCGTCCGAGGATATATACGCTCTGTTGAAAGGAGATCAATCTCGCCTGGAACAGGTAGAAAAGCAAATCAGCTGGACGATCGCACAAAAGCCAATCTTTCAAAACCAATATGTGATCAGTCTGGATGGCACCTTGCTCGCCGTGGACGAGTCAATGAAAAAGCAAGGCTTTCATGCAGGTGACCGATTTTATCTGGATCAGCAGGCTGTGGACATGATCAAGCAGATGAAGCACCCAGATTACACTGATACGTATGAATTTGCCAATCTGACAAGAATCACAGGCTACGCGCCCATTTTTTTGCATAACGACCCCGCACAGGAAATCATCGCCCTCAATGCCATCGATTTTGATGCGAGTATTGTCGCGGAACGGACATGGGAAATGGTGAAGTTTACGATCATTGCCGGCTGTATCTTGCCGGTTGCCGCCGCACTTGTCACGTTCATTCTGGTGAAAAAGCATATCAAGCCGTTGAGCCGTATAAACCATCATCTAAACTGTGTCACAAACGGAGATTTCACCTTGCCGCCGCTTGAAGTGAACAGTAACGATGAGATCGGACAGCTTTCCCAGAACTTCAATCGAATGGTCAGTAGCCTGTCCAACTTGGTCAAACAGCTGATGCAGGTTTCCACACGATTGGTGGAGAGCGGCACGGATGTCAATCGGGTTGCCCATCAGACGGGAATAGCAGCTCATGAGATCGCGGCAGCGATTGCGGAGGTAGCGGGTGGAGCGAATCGACAGGCCGAGCGGGCCAGCACTGTGCTCGACTACCTGGAAAAAGCAAAGACCCAGATTCATCGGGGGGACGAAAAGGCTCAGACGATTGTCCAAACCGCCATGCACTCCACGGAGGAGGCCCGACGTGGAGAGATTGCCATCAACGAAGCGATTGCCCACTTGGGGGATGTCACGGAAACCGTCCAGTTTGCGACAGATTCCATTCAGCGGCTGGGCAATCGCTCGGACGAAATTGGCGGAATCATCACGGCCATTTCCCAAATCTCCAGCCAAACCAACCTGCTGGCGCTAAACGCCGCCATTGAAGCAGCGCGTGCTGGTGAGCAAGGAAAAGGCTTTGCGGTTGTTGCCAATGAGGTGCGGGTGCTGGCGGAACAATCGAATCAGGCGGCCCAGCAGATTACAGGCCTCATTTCCTCCATCCAGAAGGAGACCACTGAAACAGTCGAGACGATGGAAGGGAATCTGGCTTCGGTAAAACGTCAGCTCGATATTATTCGGGAGGGCGGCGACTCGCTTTCGGTCATTGTCAAGCAGGTCGAATTGACCGAGAGCAATGTGAAGGAACTGCAAACCTCGCTTTCGCAGGTTGATACCATGATGCAGGGCATCGTCTCCGAAACGGGTGGAATTGTTGAGATCATCGAGCGAACGAAAGCATCATCAGAAGAGGTTTCGACTTTTGCTAAGGAACAATCGGCGACCGTAGAACAGTTGGCCCAAAGGGCTGGCCAATTGGAGGAAATGGCCGGCACGCTGGATAAGGAGTTAAGCAAATTCAACGTGTAGACGACACATTCACCGGATGGAATGGCCCAACCGGGTCATATTCAATGGGCTTGGTTCCCTTGTATACTGGGGAGCGATACTGAGAATCATAATCGTTCTGTCCTAGGGGGAATTGTGTCCATGAAAAAACTGGCTTCACTTTTAACAGTAGCGGCATTGATCTTTACCTTGACGGCACCGGCTTTGGCCCATGACGGCTGGTCCCAAACGAATGCGCCGATCATTTCCCAAGGGGAGGTTTCCTATGTGGAGCTCATGCTGGGAAACCACTCCAACCATCATGCAAGCTACCGCATTGCAGGCAAATGGAGCCCGGAGTCTTCGAAGGTTTATGTCGTATCACCGAGCGGAGTGAAGGCAGACATCACTGATACACTGTTTTATTCGGGAGAAGTAAAAGAAGTTGAGCAGCCGAGCAATGACAACTTTTTCGTCGCTTCTTTCTCTGCATCCAATCCGGGAGCCTATATCGTTTCGGTGGAAGGCGACAGCATTTTCAAAGGCGCAGAGGTGGCAAGCCGTACGTTGCGCAGTGCCAAATCGTTTGTTGCCGTAAGCGATATTCCGACGGTTGAACGGGTAAAGCCATTGAAAGGCTTTGGTAAAGCGATCAGTACGGATCGCGCCGAACTGGTTCCGCAGTTTAATCCGGCTGCAATTACACCGGATCAACAGGTGGCCGTTCAGTTACTGCTCAAAGGCAAGCCTTTGGCGAATACAGAAGTGACGATCATCCGCCGCAGTACGTCCGATTCCCAAATCGTGAAGACAGATGCAAACGGAGTCATCAGCTTTACAACAGGTCCTGCCGATTACTACCTGCTTCGCGCCAAGCCGGCAACAGATGAAAAAGAAGCAGGCAAATACGATACGACCAATTATGAAGCAACCATGACATTTACGGTGCAAAATGGAAAAAGTCTGCTGCCCAAAGCGGTTCAAACAAAAAGTCCGGTCCTTTATGTAAACGGAAAGCCGATCACAGATGTCAAGACCGAGAACAAGAACGGCAAGCTGACCGTATCCGCTGCTTTCGTGAAAACATATGTGAACCCGAATTTTGCCGGAACAGGCAATGTGGAATTGCGCTCGGCGGTGGAAGGATTGGGTGGAACGGTTGAGTACCTTGCGCCTGTAGGAGCAGTGGAGCCTGCTTTGCTGGTGTACACGGCAAAGAAATAAGATGAAACGTCAGGTGAAGTGCAAGATGAGACGGATTTTGCTCAGTCTGTGGAGTGTTGGTTTGGCTGCGCTGTTGCTGTTCCCTGCCACCATCTGGGCACATGCCTACATGGGAGCATCCTCACCGGCACAGGAAGCGGAGCTGAAAACCGCGCCACAAGAAATACGGATGACATTCACGGAGAAAATCAATGGTGAGGTAAGCCAGGCAACGCTGAGAAATGACGCAGGAAAGGTCATTCCCACCACAAAGCGGACGGAGAATGACGAATCGATTATTTTGTCGGTGCCAAATCTGGCGAACGGCGTTTATCATGTCGAATGGCAGATTTTATCTGAGGATACTCATGTAACAGAAGGATCATTCCGGTTTGCGGTCGGTGTCGCCTTGCCACAGGTCCGGCCAGCGGAAACGAAGTCGCTTGACGACGCTGTCGATTCCGCACCCGTCCAGCCGGTTCAGTCGGCTCCAGCGCCTTCTGCCGGACAGCAGCCCCCTTCAATGCCTGCCGGCAAGACCGTACAACGAACCGCTCAACCGGTGAAACCGGGTAATAAAGAGCAGCAGCCAAAGTCGGAAATGCAAAAACAGGCCGCTCCTGCAGTGAAGACAGCTGTCGTGACAATGCCTGGATCGCAAACGGGCCAGCCGGATCAGGTGCCTGCACAATCGGCAGGAGGACCGCAACAGGAAAAGCAGGTGCCCAAATTCAATGCAGAGCAGTTGGTGCAAGAGGCATCCACCCAGTCGCACGACCACATGGATCATATGAGCCATATGAATCATATGCAAGGAAATGGCGGAAGCGGTAGCTGGAGTGCTGTGCTGCGCGCAGCGGAAATACTGGCTGCGTCGCTTGCCGGCGGGGTTGTCTTTTTGCGTGCATGGCCTGCCTTCGGTCGTCAGACGATTGCACCTGCGCTGACGATTGTCCGTATGCAAAAAGCAGCCTTTCTGATCGCCCTCCCAATCCTGATCCTGACGGGAGCGAGTGAGGTGCTGTTGCGTGCCTCCAAGCTGACGAACGACGTTACGATGTATTGGGACCATGTCCTGACCATATTCACATCGACAGCTACGGGAACCGTTAGCTGGGTGAGACCTTTGCTGGCAGCGGTTTTGGCTGCGACGGCATTTTGGCCAAAACGGAGCTCCGGGCTGATCACGACCAGTCAGGCGCTGCTTGCTCTAGGCTTGTTGATTACATTGCCAATTACCGGGCACGCCATGAGCGGGGGAGCGGCGAGCGGAACCGCGCTACGGACGGATGTCTTGCACGTTGCGTTCGCGGCGGTATGGGTCGGGGGCTTGGTCGGGTTGACGCTGCTTTCATTTGCTACCAAGCCGTCAAAGGCCATGCTGCTGGAGCTGCGGGATCTCATGAAGCAATTTTCGCGTATCGCCATTGTTTCGGTCGCGGTTGTTGTGTTGTCCGGAGTCATATTGAGCCTGCTGCGCTTCCGTTCCCCGAACGAGCTGATCCAGACAGGCTACGGAATTGTCTGGATGTGGAAAATTGGTTTGTTCGGCGCTGCGCTGTGCCTGGCTGCTTATCATCGGTTTATCCTGCTGCCCGAAATTGACAAACTGCCTGCAACAGAGGGATCCTCCAGACATTCCTCCATTGATGCGCTCGCATGGGGAATTCGTGTTGAGCTGCTGCTCGCGCTTGCTGTGCTGGTGACAGCAGGAATCCTTTCGACCACATCACCGCCAGGCGGGATGTAGCACATAATTGGATGATCAATCTGACAGCCAATTGGCTGAGGTAAAAAAATCCTCCCTTTCTATAATAAATGGAAAGGGAGGATTTGATTTTGATGGGGACGATAAACCGGGATTCCAAAGGAATGTTATACGGGTTTTTAGGCGTGCTTGCTTTCAGCTTTACCTTGCCACTGACGCGCATGGCAGTGGAATGGATCAACCCGACGTTGGTCGGCTTGGGCCGTGCGCTTGTTGCTGCAGTGCTTGCAGGGATTCTTCTTTATGTAAAACGGGAACGGCTTCATTCCTGGTCACAGGTACGAAGCCTGTTGATTGTGGCGCTTGGGGTAGTGGTCGGCTTTCCCTTGCTAACCTCATGGGCGATGAATCAGCTGCCGGCGATTCATGGTGCGCTGGTGATCGCGTTGCTTCCGCTTGCGACGGCAGGCGCAGCCGTTTTTCGTGCTGGGGAGAACCCTTCCATGCGGTTCTGGGCGGCCAGTGTCACCGGGAGTCTCATCGTGCTTGCTTATGCATGGTACGCAGGGATGGGAAGCTTGCAATGGGCAGACCTTGCGCTGGTAGGAGCGGTGCTTTTGGCGGCAATCGGCTATGCAGAGGGCGGGCGGCTGGCTGCTGATATGGGCAGCTGGCAGGTGATCAGCTGGGCACTGGTGATCGCAGCGCCGTTTCTGCTTATACCCGTCGGGCTGACATTTTCCGAGGAGATCATCCATGCGCCGTTATCGGCATGGCTTGCCTTCGGGTATGTCAGCATCATCAGCCAATTTGTCGGATTCCTCTGGTGGTACGGTGGAATGGCGCTTGCCGGAGTGGCCCGCGTCAGTCAGATTCAATACCTGCAGCCCTTTTTCTCCATCCTGTGGGCTGCCTTGCTCCTGAACGAGGCATTGACCCCTGCAGCAGTGTCAGCTGCCTTGCTGATCGTGCTGGTTGTCGCCAAAGGACGTAAGACGTCAATCAAACGAAATGCGCAACAAGTCATGGAAAAATAAATTTTTCCAAGAAAAATCTGAACTTTAGTACCACTTCTATCAGGGAAGTGGTATTTTAAATTCTGGACCTTTTTTCCTACTTTATAAGGTACGGAGGATGAAGAATGATTTTCCTGCGCAATGTAAATATTTCGGCAAAAATTTCCGTATTGCTGCTGGTATCGGCTTGTTTTCTTGGCATGGTCGGACTCACCAGCTACGTGTACATCGAACGGCTAAAGGAAAGCTCCGAGCTGATGTACCGGGAACGGTTGCTGCCGGTCAAGCTGCTCAACGAGATGCGCAACAACAACCGGCTGCTCGAGACGTATACGCTCGAGCTGATGCTGACGATCAAGGTATCGACGCACAAAGAGCTGGGGGACAAAATTCGTGAGAAGACAGCTGAAAACGAAAGGCTGATGGCTCAATATGAGCAAACGGGACTGGACCCAGCGGAAAAAAAGCTGCTTGACCGCTACAAGGAGCTGCTTCCGACCTTTCTTGAATCACGTGAAAAAGTCGTGAAGATGGCCGGGGATAATCGGAAGCTGGAGGCGTATACCCACTATCTGGATTATGTGAAGCAGACGAACGAAGAGATGAACGCGAAGCTTTTGGATGGCTTGGTTACCTACAAGCAGAAAGCGGCAGACGAGCTTACCCATCAAAATCTCCAGGATGCCGAAAATGCCCGTCTGATCATGATCGTCGCCACAATCGCGGCTATCGTGCTGTTTTTACTGTTTGGCGCAATGGTCAGCCGAAGCATCACCAAGCCGCTACGGATGCTGCAGGGACTGATGGGACAAGCCCAGACAGGGGATTTGCGGGTTCAGGGGCATTACGTCTCAACCGACGAGGTAGGTCGTGTAATGACAGATTTTAACGGCATGATCGAAGGCATTCGCAGGCTGGTCAGCGGGATCAATGATAACGCAGGAAGGCTGTCTGCCCATTCGGCTGAACTGGCCGCAAGCACGGAACAATCAGCGGAGGCATCCAACCAGATTGCGGCCGCGGTGCAGGATGTGTCGCACGGGGCCGAAAT
>JBLNEJ010000041.1:0-5259 GCA_050262535.1 Clostridia bacterium | reverse complement strand
AGCGAATCATCACAGGAGGGATTGGAGCGGTTGTTTTTCTTTCCCTCGTTTATGCAGGAGAAGGATGGTACTCTTTACTCGTTTTGCTGCTGGCAACGATAGGGCTGTTTGAGTTTCTTCGAATGGCAAGGTTGAAACTGGTGAGCTTTCCCGGATTGATCAGCTATTTGCTGATGATGAGCCTTATTTGGCCGTATACGACGTTTGCGAGCTTTTTTTCGATTGATACGAAAGCCAGCGTGCCGTTGCTTTTGCCTGCATTGTTTCTATTGCTGTTTTATACCGTCGTTCGCAAAAATCAGTTTCAAATTGAACATGCCGCCCTTGCGTTGGTTGGGGCGTTATACATAGGGTTTGGATTTGGGTTTATGGCGGCAACACGAAATGTGCCACAGGATGGTTTCTTTTTGACCGTGATGGTGCTTCTCGGGATCTGGTCGACCGATTCCGGGGCGTACTTTGTCGGACGTGCCATCGGGAAAAACAAGCTCTGGCCAGCGATCAGCCCCAATAAAACCGTAGAGGGCGCGATCGGCGGCCTGCTTGCTGGGTTGTTGGTCACGATGCTTGTCAATTTGTTTTTCGGATCGTTGTCGTTTGGTCATGCAGCGCTTATCGGCTTTGTGACCGGAATATCAGCTCAAGTAGGGGATTTGATTGAATCGGCGATGAAGCGCCATTATGATATCAAAGACTCCGGGCGGATCCTTCCAGGCCACGGAGGAGTGCTCGACCGGTTCGACAGCTGGTTTGTTGTTTTCCCGCTTTTGCATTTTTTTCATTTGCTAGGATAATGAACGAACAGACATGCGCTAACATGGGTAGAGGGTGAATGGTGTGAAAAAAATAGCATTACTTGGTTCCACAGGATCGGTTGGAACAAGCACCTTGCAAGTTGTGTCAGAGCATCCAGAGGATTTTCAGGTCACAGCTCTGGCTGCTGGAACGAATGTGGATCTTTTGGAGAAGCAAACCCGCCTCTTCAGACCGGAATTGGTCTCAGTAGGCACGGAAGAGGCAGCCCGGGAGTTGTCCCAACGCTTGACTGGATCAAACTGTCCGGAAATTGTTTGGGGAAATCAAGGCTTGCTGGATGTAGCCCAGTATGCGAACGCAGATTTTGTCATGACTGCTGTTGTCGGAAGCGTGGGGGTTGCTCCAACCTTGGCAGCGATCCAGGCTGGCAAAACGATCGGTTTGGCAAATAAGGAAACATTGGTGAGTGCCGGCCATCTTGTGATGGAAGCGGCTCGAGACAAAGAGGTTCGCATCATTCCGGTTGACAGCGAGCATGCGGCCATTTTTCAGTGCTTGAATGGTGAGCATCGGGCAGATGTAGAAAAAATTATTTTGACAGCTTCGGGCGGGTCTTTTCGTAATAAAAAACGAGAGGAATTACGAGGTGTAACCGTCACTGATGCGCTGAATCATCCAAACTGGAGCATGGGTGCAAAGATTACCATTGATTCAGCGACCATGATGAACAAAGGATTCGAAGTGATTGAGGCACATTGGCTGTTTGATCTTCCTTATGAGCAAATTGAATGCTTATTGCATTATGAAAGCATCATACACTCTATGGTAGAATATAAAGACAGGGCGGTGATGGCTCAATTGGGAACGCCGGATATGAAGGTGCCGATTCAATACGCACTGACGTATCCACGCAGAATTTCTCTGCAAACCGAGCGACTTGATCTAGCCAAGCTTTCCAAACTGACCTTTGCCGAAATGGATTATGTGAGATACCCTATGTTAAAGCTTGCATTTGACTGTGGCAAGGCAGGTGGGACGCTACCGACCGTACTGAATGCGTCGAATGAAATAGCAGTCGCACGATTCCTGCGTGGAGAAATTACGTTCCTTGCGATTGAAGAAATTGTTCAGCATGCTTGTGAGGCACATCAGGCCATATCCTTTCCTGATCTGGAAACGATTATGGAAGCTGATGCATGGGCCAGGGGTTACGCATCGCAGTACTCAGCATCTTGATTGCTGATAAAGGAGGATAACCGTTGCCTTTACCTAATCTTGATTCACTAGAATCCGTGATTGCGATTGTTGTCGTTTTTGGCTTGCTGGTGTTGGTTCATGAATTGGGTCACTTTTTGCTTGCCAAACGCGCCGGGATCCTATGCCGTGAATTTGCGTTGGGTATGGGTCCAAAGATTTTCCGTTACAAGCGGGGGGAGACGGAATATACGCTTCGTCTGCTGCCCATTGGCGGGATGGTCCGGATGGCGGGGGAAGACCCGGAAATGGATGTATTGAAGACGCACATGATGATCGGTGTTGAGCTTGATCCCACCGGAAAAATCGTGCGCTTCTTGCTCGACGATGCCCAGCCGCAGAGTCATAACGTTCTAAAAGGGGTATTGGTCGACTGGGAATTGGAGCACCGCTTGACTGCGACTTTAGATGTGAATGGCGAGCAGCGTACGTTTTCCGTGGACCCGAAAGCGTTGCTGGTTACGGAAGATCAGGAAATCCAAATCGCTCCATACGATCGTCAATTTCGCGGGAAAACGGTATCACAGCGGTTCTGGGCCATTTTTGCTGGTCCGGCAGCCAACTTTATTTTGGCATTTGTATTGCTGGTTGCCATTGGATTTATTTATGGGGTGCCGACAAATGCTCCTCAGATCGGTCCGGTTAATCCGGGAGGTCCTGCTGCCCAGGCAGGTTTACAGGAAGGGGACCGGGTCATCAAAATTGATGCCAAACCGGTGACCTCCTGGACCGAGATTGTGGATATCGTCAGCAAATCACCGGATCAAACGCTGACGTTCTCCATCGAGCGTAATGGCAAGCTTCACCAGATTCCGGTTCATGTGGAAAACAAGGAGAAAGTCGGAAAGATCATGGTGCACAATCCGGTCATCTACTCACCGACTGAGGCGCTGCGCTATGGTGCGATGATGACCTATGAGTTTACGGTGATGATTCTAAAGGGACTGCTTTCCCTCTTTACGGGAGCTGTCGGCTTAAAAGACTTGAGTGGTCCAGTCGGCATATTCAAGATGACGGGAGAATTTGCCCAACAGGGAATGTCAACGCTGTTAAAATGGGCCGCTGTTCTCAGTATCAACCTTGGACTGTTCAACCTGCTGCCATTGCCTGCGCTTGACGGAGGTCGATTGGTCTTCCTCGGTGTGGAAGGCTTGCGCGGCAAACCAATTGATCCAAACAAAGAAGGCATGGTCCACTTTCTTGGGTTTGCATTTTTGATGCTGCTGATCCTTGTCGTAACATGGAATGACCTTCATCGAATATTCTTTTCGTAAAACTTGCTTTGATGCTCAAGAAAGCACGTGACGACAAGCCCATGCTTTCGAACAGAGTCAGACAGATAAAAGGAGAGTGCCTCGAATGTTTACACGTGAGGAGACGAAACCGGTATTTGTGGGAGACGTGCAGATCGGCGGACAAAAAAGTGTTGTCATTCAGTCGATGACGACCGCTGATACACGCGATGTGGAGGCAACCCTGCAACAGATTCAGGCGCTTGCCGACGTAGGCTGCCAGCTCGTACGGCTGGCTGTCATTAATGAAGATGCTGCTCGTGCGATCAAGCAAATCAAAGCGCGTTCCCCATTGCCGCTTGTGGCTGATATCCACTTTGACCACAAGCTGGCTTTGATTGCCCTGGAAAGCGGAATTGACAAGATTCGAATCAATCCCGGGAATATTGGGTCCAAAGAGAAGACGAAAGCTGTTGTGGAAGCATGCCGCGAACGCAATGTTCCCATTCGGATCGGAGTGAATTCTGGCTCCGTCGAGAAGCGTCTGCTGGAGAAATACGGGTACCCGAGCCCAGAAGCAATTGTTGAGAGCGCGATGAGTCATGTCGAGATTCTCGAGGAATTGAATTTCGACAACATTGTTATTTCACTCAAGTCGTCTGATGTACCGACCATGATTCAAACGTACTCACTGATGGCGCAAAAACGCCGCTATCCGCTGCATGTAGGGGTAACAGAGGCAGGAACGATGTTCTCCGGAAGCATCAAATCGTCTGTCGGGATCGGAACCGTGCTGTCAATGGGCATTGGTGATACGATCCGCGTTTCATTGACAGCAGATCCGGTGGAGGAGATCAAGGTAGGCAAACAGATTTTGCGCAGCCTGGATATCGTGAACAACGATCCGGTAGTCATTGCTTGCCCATCCTGCGGACGCTGTGCCATCGACTTGATTGGACTTGCAACCAAGGTTGAGGACGCGGTTTCGACAATCAAGAAGCCACTGAAGATCGCCGTAATGGGCTGTGCGGTGAACGGCCCTGGCGAAGCACGTGAAGCCGATGTCGGTGTTGCTGGCGGGAATGGAGAAGGGCTGATTTTCCGCAATGGCGAAATTGTTCGTAAGGTAAAAGAAACAGAGCTGTTTGAGGAACTCATGAAAGAAATTCACAGTATGGTGTAAGAGTTTCGTTGACCTTTTAAGGAGGACTTGTCCGTGTTGAAGCAAAGTCAAATGTTTATTCCTACGTTGCGTGAAGTACCATCTGATGCAGAAATTGCCAGCCACAAGCTGCTGGTCCGTGCCGGACTGGCCCGTCAGCTAGCCTCGGGCATTTATTCCTACCTGCCGCTTGGTCTGCGCGTTTTGCAAAAGATTCAAGCGATCGTTCGCGATGAGATGAACAAAGCAGGAGCGCAAGAATTGGTCATGCCTGCGATGCAGCCTGCGGAACTTTGGGAAAAGAGTGGGCGTTGGGAAGCATATGGTCCCGAACTGGTTCGTCTGAATGACCGCCATAACCGATCATTTGCGTTGGGACCAACCCATGAAGAAGTGATAACGTCACTTGTACGAGACGAAATCAATTCTTATAAAAAGCTCCCCATCAATTTGTATCAAATCCAAACCAAATTCCGCGATGAAGTGCGACCACGCTTCGGCCTGATTCGTTGCCGCGAGTTCATCATGAAGGACGCATATTCGTTTGATACGACGCAAGAAGGATTGGACAAGAGCTTCAACGCGATGTTCGATGCCTATACCAACATCTTTACCCGTGTCGGCCTGAACTTCCGCGCGGTTGAAGCAGATGCCGGTTCAATCGGGGGGACTGGCACGTATGAATTCATGGCCCTGTGCGAGATTGGTGAGGATAAGATTGCTTATGCTACCGACGGTACATTCGCAGCGAATCTGGAGAAGGCCGAGGTGATCTACCATGGTCATCCAAAAACAGATGCAACAATTCCTGCCCCTGAGAAAATTAATACACCAGGTGTAATAACAATTGAGCTG
>JBLNEJ010000040.1:0-9923 GCA_050262535.1 Clostridia bacterium | reverse complement strand
GACTTTAACGACCCGATCAACTTCCTGGAAATGTTCCGTGACAAAACGGGCGGCAACAACAACCCGAACTGGGAAAATGCTAAGTATAAAGAGTTGATCGACAAGAGCTACCAGGAGACCGATCCGGCCAAACGGAAGCAGATTTTGCTGGAAGCGGAGACCATTCTGATGGATGAAATGCCGCTTGCACCGATTAACTTCCGCGGTAATCCCTATGTGAAAAACGACCGGGTAAAAGATTTTGTCATCTTCCCGCTGGGTGGCGCTTATTTCAAATATGCTTATGTACAGAAGTAATATCTGAAAAAAGTCAGACAGCCCGTTCCTCTCTTGCAGGGAAACGGGCTGTTTTTGCATTTTTTTTTGTCCTGCCAGGCTATGGTTTCCATCAGACAGTTAACTCGCGGCCATCCTTGTTTCCTTCAACCGAATCGCTGAAAGCCAGCCTGCAGCAAAGGGGATCAGCGCTACCAAACCGATTGCCCACTCTACATTTAGTAAATCGGCCACTATCCCTGCCAAGAATGCCCCTGCTGCATAGCCGCTATCTCTCCAGAAGCGGAAAATGCCAAGGGATGTTGCTCTCCAGCTTGGCTCAGCAACATCGCTGATGACAGCGGCGAGTGTCGGGTAAACCATCGCGGTTCCGATTCCCAATAAGACGGCCGCCAACATCCACCCGAAAAATTGATCGGCAAGAAGCATGATCCAAAGGGATGCTGCCTGAACCCACAACCCGGAAGCGATCAGCCATTTGCGTCCGATCCGGTCGCTTAACGCCCCCGTCAGTAGTTGAAACAATCCCCATGATGCAGGATATATGGCAACAATCGTCCCGATTTGCCCAACCGATAACGGATGAGTCGCCAAAAATAGGGGGAGCAGTCCCCAGGCCATTCCGTCTTTCAGATTCGTGGAAAGACCTGCAAAGCTTACGGTAGACAAGTTTCTGTCCTTCCATGTAGTGAGCTGGAAAATTTTTGACGTGTCAACTGGTTTCGTTGATTTGCTTTGATTTTTCAATTGATGCTGCAAATGGACGTCCGTATTTTTGATCGTAAGTGACAGGAGCAGTCCGATGATCACAACTGCAATGCCGACGTAAAACGGTTCTGGACGCAAGCCGTATGTGGAGGCGACGAAGGCTGTCAGGAGCGCCATCGCTGCTACTCCGAGATAACCGGCAAATTCATTCAGCCCAATCGCCAACCCACGCTGCTCAGGCTTGGCAATATCGATCTTCATGTTCACGGTCATCGACCACGTTAATCCTTGGTTGATTCCTAAAAACAGATTCGCAAGCACGATGACCCACCAATCATGTGCAACAATTACAAGCAGGGGAACGAAAAAACCGATCATCCAGCCGAGCAAAAGGACGCGCTTTCGCCCCAAATGATCGGCGATATGACCTGCAAACAGGTTGACAACCGCTTTGGACAGACCAAAGCTGATAATGAAGGAGAGCGCCGCACTTGTCGAGGCGATTCCAAACTCCGACTCGCCGATCATCGGGAGAATGGTTCTTTCAAGCCCGACCATTGAGCCGACAAAAAGCGTAATGACGACGAGCAGTAAAAATTGAACCCCATTTTCTTTGATGCCTGTTCTGACTTTACCTGATGTATCCAACACATTTCCTCCCTTCCTCGAGACGTCAGATTGGGAGAAGGCTGTAAGGTGAAATTAGTGCAGGGGTGTATCCTGCGCTTTTTTCCACTCATGCAAGCCAGCCTCTAAACGAAACGCCTGAAATCCATTCATCTGCAGCAAACGAACGGCATCTGCTGCGTACACACAATAAGGGCCACGACAATAGGCAATGATTTCATGATCATGCGGCAGTTCCTTCAAATATTGATGCAATTCGTGAATGGGCATTGAAATGGCACCCTCGATGTGACCAGCTTCATATTCTGCGCGCGGTCTGACATCGATGAGAACTGCCTCTTTGCTGTTGAGCCGCTCCGTCACTTCCTCGATGGAAAGAGAGACCGAGTGATCTGGGTTGACAATCTCGTCGTTTCGTAAAAGTGTCAATTCTGCGAGCTGTTTCTCCGCAGTTGCCTTGATGGCCATCAGCAGCTCGACAACCGACTGATTGCCAAGCTGATAAATCACGTAGTTTTTATCCCGATGGCAGTCAACCAAGCGGGATTCCAGCAGTGCTTGCAAATGCTTGGAGGTGTTGGCGATGCTCATTTTCGTTTCGGCAGCGAGCAGCTCTACAGATTTGGGGCCTTGGGAGAGTAAATCCAGCAGCTCAATCCGTTTCGGACTGGACAGCACTTTCCCGACTCTTGCAAACTGATGGTAAATATTATCTTTGAATGTCCTAGCATCCATACAGATACCTCATCTCTAATATTCAACTATTCAACTGATTGGTTGAATTTTAGCATAAAAAGTTCAGAATGAAAAGGTAGCAGGTGTTGGGGGAGGCTGGCCTTTCCATGGGAAAGTCAGGAGGGGTATACTGGGAGGAAAAAGGAAGGTTGTGGAAATGATGCGCGTCACGATCTTAGGCTGCCATTCGCCGTATCCGGGTCCCGGAGGTGCCACAGCAGGTTATCTTGTCGAAACAGGAGCCGTTCGTTTACTTCTGGATTGTGGTAGCGGGGTCATCAGCCAGTTGACCAAGCAACTGCCCATCCATCAGCTGGATGCCTTGCTGCTGTCGCATACTCACCATGATCACGTTGCGGACCTCGGCGTGCTGCAATATGGCATCATGGTTCATCAAAAAGCGGGTGATCGGTTAGCTGACAACCCGCTCCCGATCTATGCACCGGAAGTGGTAAACATCAAGCTGGACTATCAGGCTGCGACAAGGCATATCCCGATTGGAGCTAACGAACAGCTAACGATCGGAGATGTTCGCATCTCCTTCTGTCTGACCGATCATGAAGAAACGTGCTATGCGTGCAAGCTCGTGGCAGGAGGCAAGACACTCGTCTATACGGCAGACTGTGGTCCTGCCACACAATGGGGAGGTTTTTTGAGGGGGGCAGATTTGCTCATTTGCGAGGCGACCTTCCTGGAACGTAACAAGCCCGCCAAGCCGATGGGGCATTTAAGCGTACGGGATGCCGCACAGCTTGCTCAGGAGAACGAATGCCAATCACTGGTTTTGACGCACTTGTATCATGGCTATACGGCAGAAGAGGTGCTGGCTGAGGCGACCGCTTTTCAAAACGGTCCTGTAATGGCTGCATCGATCGGACTTTCCATTCAGCTTTAGCGGGCAGGTGCAGACGACCTGCCCCTTTCCTCTTGCCTGTCTATTTAGCGAAAGACAGGAAGCGTTTCGTACGTTTTCCCCAATACATCTTGATGGGAACCGCTCATCCACCCATCTATGACACTGGCGTAGATGCTGCGGAAATCGACTGTATAGTTCAAATCGCCGTCTGTCAGCTTCGAGAGCGACGGGTATTCGCCATACAGTCCGCCTTTTACCTTGTTGCCGATCATCAGTACCGGACCTGCCGTGCCATGGTCGGTTCCGCCTGAGCCGTTCTCCGTAAGGCGCCTGCCGAATTCCGAAAACAGCAGCATGGTCACGTTGTCGGCAATTCCTGCTTGTGAGAGGTCCTGATAAAAAAAACGTATGGCCTGATCAAGCTCCTGCAAAAGGGCGGGGTGGCTGTTATTTTCTGCTGCATGGTCATCAAAGCTGCCCAGTTGCGTGTACAAAATCTCCGTACCCAAACCGCCCTTGATCACAGCGGCTGCCGTTGCCAAATCTTGAGCGAAGCTGGTCTGCGGGTAGCCCACGCTGTCTTCCTTTATGCCCTGCAGCCGTTCCACACTCAGAATCAGGCTGTTTCCCCTCGTTTTAACAGTTGAAAGGGCCGCGTTTTCATCCATTTTGTACATTTGTTTGAAGCTCTTGAGCAATCGTTCATCCTTGGTGAGCCGATAGCCGGCAAGCTGCTGAATGCACGGAACACTAGCATTTCCCGACAGCGCAAGGGAAAGCTTCGGTCCGATTTCGATGGCGCGGACCGGATTGGAAGCGGAACGATTCGACAGCTCGAGATATCTTCCCAGCCAACCGTGCTGCTCTTTCACAGCCGGGTCAGCGGTATGCCAAATATCCATCGAACGAAAATGGGAACGATCGGGATCGGGATAGCCGACACCCTGGATGACGGCGACCTTCCCTTGTGTATACAGCTCGTGAATGCCAACAAGCGACGGATGCAGGGCAACGTCCTGATTTAACGGAAGAACGTCCTCCTGCTTGATTCCGATTGTCGGTCGCTTGTCATAATAGATGCCGGACTGGAACGGAATCAGTGTGTTGATCCCGTCATTGCCACCGGATAGCTGGACGACGACAAGCACGGGATTCGCGGCGGTGCGGGTTGCCGCTTTGACGACGTCAGGCTGGATGAGCTGTGCAAGCAATGAATCACCGAGCCCAAGTCCAAGCAGAAACGCACCGGAACGAATGATAAAGTCTCGACGGGAAATCAAGGTCATGGTTGGTCCCTCCTACATGTTCTGGTATTCAGGGGATACGAGCAGCAAGGTCAGGAGATGCTGTCCGTTTTTGGCAGTCAGTTTGTCCTCGGCAATTGGTTTCAGCGCCTTACTTGAGGTTGTGCCAAGGGTCATACCAAGTCGTTCCTGCCATTCCGAGAGGTAGGACTCGCCAGTCTTGTGCCTTTTCTCCGTGTTCGACCAGCTTTGGCCCGCAATCTGCTGGGCAAGCCGAAAGCGTGCCAACAGCGAGCTTGTCGAGAGCCAGGAGTCGCCGCCTTCCCAGCCAGCAACACTTGGGGGATGAAACAGGATTTGACCGCTTTGTTTCATGAAGTCGTCGATCTGCTTGTGTTTCAGATCTGCTTTTGTCGCTTGCAGAACGGAGACGAGCCAGTCCACAGGCGGTCGGACCAGCGATCGCTTTTTCCCTTCACGTTCAAACAGTCCGCTTGCAAACAGCTCGAAAAGCAGCTTACCCGTATCGTAGTCACTGTCACGATATTTTTTTGCAAAGGCCTCCACATCGGCCGTGCGTGGTTTGGGTGTCACGAAGGCACGCATCAGCTTTTCTGTTAAAAAGCGAGCAGTTTGCGGTTGGTCCAGGATGAGTTCGACGATGTCTTCACCTGAAAAATTCCCTGTTTTCCCAAGATACGACTTCTTGCCAGTATCGTGCAGCTTTGGCCGAAACTGCACGGCTCCTTCCTTCGTAACCTTCCAGCCGGTAAACGCCCGCGCCGCTTCCCGGACATCCTGTTCCGAGTAGTTGCCGACACCGAGCGTAAACAGCTCCATCACTTCACGGGAAAAATTCTCATTCGGTGCTTTGACGGTGTTATCATCGCCGTCGAGCCAGATCAGCATGGCTGCGTCGGTTGTGATCGCATGCAACAAATCGCCGAATTTGCCCAATGCGTACTTGTAAAACAGGTCGTTTTGTCTCGCCATCAGGCGAGCGCGCTTCACTTTCACGAAAGAAGTGGCAAAATGGTTGTGCCAGAACAGCGTCATTTTTTCTTGCAGCGGGTAGCGGCTTTCCACCATCCGCTGTACCCATTTCTGCTGAAGCAGCGCGATGAGCTGTCGCTCGAGTTTGCGCTCTTCTTTTTGATTGTCAGGGGCTTCGGCTTGCTCGGACTCTGCTTCATCGAGCCAGACCTCCATTCGAATCGGACGGGGATCTTTTCGCAGCAAATACGTGATCAATTCCGCCTTGGTGTTGACCGCTTGCGGCAAGTCCATCTGTCCAAAGGCAGCTCGATCCAGGAGAGGACGAAATGAATCGATCATAGGCTTCCTCCAGTTTGTACAAGTCATTTTTACCGTCCAGTATAGTGGGAATGTGTGGCAAAAGTATGGAAAACAAGTAAAGGACATGGAGCAATCTCACGCAAGCTTTTATGCAAACGCAGTACCAGTAAAAAACCTCCGCCGGCTTCATTCGAATAAACCGCTAACGTGCTAGTGGAGCGACTTGCACGATTTTTCCGAATTATGTTCTACTTTGGGAAAGAAGGTTAGAAAACTTGGCTGTGCCAAGCTTTTTGGCGCAGCCTTAGTTGCACTTATGTCGACAGGAATTTTATAAATTCCGATCGACCAAAAATCAGACAGGGGGAGCAAAATGGACAACGTTCAAACGAGAGTGTATCGAGCAAAGCGGGGAACCGAAAAGGAGTGCAAGGGCTGGGTTCAGGAAGCGGCATTGCGGATGATGATGAACAATCTGGACCCGGATGTTGCCGAACGGCCGGAGGATTTGGTTGTGTACGGCGGCATTGGCAAAGCGGCGCGCAACTGGGAGAGCTTTGACGCGATTGTACGGACGCTCAAGGAACTCAATGACGACGAAACGATGCTCGTCCAGTCAGGCAAGCCGGTAGCCGTATTCCGTTCCCACCCGGATGCGCCGCGCGTGCTTTTGGCCAATTCCAATCTCGTGCCGGCATGGGCCAATTGGGAAACGTTCCGCGATCTCGACAAGCGCGGTTTGATCATGTATGGACAAATGACGGCCGGATCGTGGATTTATATTGGGACGCAGGGAATTTTGCAAGGTACGTATGAAACGTTTGCAGAAGCGGCTCGACAGCATTTCGGCGGCTCGCTGAAAGGAACACTGACCGTCACGGCAGGGCTTGGCGGCATGGGCGGGGCACAGCCGCTTGCCGTCACGATGAACGATGGGGTGGCAATCGTTGTTGAATGTGACGAGACACGGATTCAACGCCGTCTTGATACGCGCTATCTCGATGTGAAGGCGACAACGCTGGACGAAGCGCTGCGCCTGGCCAAAGAAGCAAAAGCGAACGGCAAGGGCCTCTCCATAGGCCTGCTTGGCAATGCCGCAGAAATCCTGCCCCAGATGGTGAACCGCGGCGAGATCCCGGACCTCGTGACCGACCAGACATCTGCTCACGATCCGTTGAACGGTTATTTGCCGGTTGGGTTTACGATGGAGGAAGGCGCCGCGTTGCGCAAACAGGACCCGGATCGGTACATCAAGCTGGCGAAGGAGAGCATGGCAATCCATGTTCGGGCGATTCTGGACATGCAGAAGCAGGGCGCTGTTGCATTCGATTACGGAAACAATATTCGTCAGGTGGCACTGGAGGAAGGGGTAACAGACGCCTTTGCCTTCCCGGGCTTCGTTCCCGCTTTTATTCGCCCGCTGTTTTGTGAAGGGAAAGGGCCGTTCCGTTGGGTAGCGCTTTCCGGTGATCCGGAGGATATTTACAAGACGGACGAAGTCATCCTGCGCGAGTTCGCTGACAATGAACATCTGGTGAAGTGGATCAAAATGGCGCAGGAGCGGGTTCAGTTCCAGGGGCTTCCTGCCCGCATTTGCTGGTTGGGCTACGGGGAACGCGCCAGATTTGGCCGAATCATCAACGAGATGGTGGCACGCGGCGAGCTGAAGGCACCGATTGTGATCGGACGCGATCATCTTGACTGCGGCTCGGTGGCATCGCCGAACCGTGAAACGGAGGCGATGAAGGATGGCAGTGACGCGATTGCCGATTGGCCAATCCTCAACGCAATGATCAATGCGGTGAACGGGGCGAGCTGGGTATCGGTTCATCATGGCGGCGGCGTTGGCATGGGTTATTCGCTGCATGCCGGCATGGTGATCGTGGCGGATGGAACGGAAGCGGCAGCCAACCGTCTGGAGCGCGTGCTGACTTCAGATCCGGGCATGGGTGTGGTTCGTCACGTGGATGCTGGTTACGATTTGGCAATCGAGACAGCCAGGAAAAAGGGTGTCAAAATCCCGATGATGAAGGAGTAAGCGATGACAACAACATCCATTTTGATTACCGATGCAGGACAAATCGTGACGCTCGCAGGTAACAATGCCACACCCCGCACGCGTGAAGGCATGCGTGAGCTGGGGCTCCTTGAAGGGCGCCATCAGGCGGTTGCCATTCATCGTGGAACCATCGTCCATGTTGGAGATGAAGCGGCAGCCCTGGCCCGCTTGCATGAATTGGGTGTCGCAGACAGGCAGATTGAAAGGATCGATGCGAACGGCAAGCTTGTGTTGCCCGGCTTGATTGATCCTCATACGCATGTTGTGTTCAGCGGCACCCGGGAATATGAGCTGGAGATGCGGATGAACGGTGCCACCTATCTGGAGATTTTGCAAAATGGCGGGGGAATATTGTCGTCGACACACAACACGCGCGAGGCTGACGAAGAGCAGCTGATGTGGGAAACGCGGGGGCGATTGGACAGCTTCCTCAAGCATGGGGTTACGACAATTGAAGCCAAAAGCGGGTACGGCTTGACGACTGAAGATGAGATCAAGCAGCTTCGTGTGGCGCGACGACTTCACCAGGAGCATCCGATTGACATCGTCTCCACCTTTATGGGGGCACATGCGGTGCCGCCTGAATACAAGCATGATCCTGATCAATACGTGAAGCTGATCATTGAGGAGATGCTGCCGCGGGTGGCAGCGGATCAACTGGCGGAATTCTGCGATGTCTTTTGCGAGCATGGCGTCTTTACGCTGGAGCAGTCGGAGGCGATTTTGGAAGCGGGCAAAAAGCTTGGGCTGCGTGCCAAAATCCATGCCGACGAGATCGAGCCGATGGGCGGGGCAGAACTCGCTGCCAGGCTTGGTGCCATTTCGGCAGATCACCTGCTCAAGGCATCTGACGAGGGCATTCATGCCATGGCGAAAGCGGGAGTGGTTGCAACGCTGCTGCCAGGCACAGCCTTTTTCCTGATGGCACAGCCTGCCCGCGCACGTGCCATGATCGATGCAGGAGTGCCTGTAGCGCTATCCACGGACCGCAATCCGGGCTCATGCCCAACCGAGAATTTGCAGCTTGTGATGAATCTTGCGTGTCTCAACATGAAGATGACGCCGGCTGAGGTGATTGCGGCGACCACGATCAATGCAGCACATGCGATCGGCCGGGCTGACCGGATCGGTAGTCTTGAAGCGGGCAAACAGGCTGACGTGCTCATTCTCGATGTTCCATCCTACCAATACTTGCAATACCATTACGGTGTCAATCATACCGATACCGTCATCAAATCAGGAAAAGTCGTGGTCAAGGGAGGGCAGCTGGTATATGCATGATAATCCATATTTGCTTCCACCGTCATTGATCAACCGAATGGGCGGTGCAGACCGACTTGATCTCAAGGTAAGCCGCTGGCTGCTGCCCTGGGAGCAAGGAGAGAAGGTGGAGATCGGCTGCATTGGTGCACCGCTCTCCCGTTCATCAATCAGCGCCTCGGCGGCAAGTGAGACACCAAATGCCATCCGTCTCGCCTGGCGCGGATTTTCGACCTGGTATGCAGATTATGATACCGACCTAAGCGATCTGATTGTACGCGATATGGGCGACATCCGTATGCATACAACCGACATTGTGGCATGCCAGCGCAACATTGAGCAGGGGCTTTTGACGCTGTATCGGCAGGAACCGGATCTATTGCCGGTAGTGATCGGCGGGGATCATTCGATCACCCGTCCGTCCCTGTCGGCATTCGCCCAGGCACATCCCGGCAAGACGGTCGGACTGATCCAGTTTGATACTCATTTTGACGTGCGTAATCTTGAAGATGGCGGTCCAAGTAACGGCACGCCGTTTCGCGGGCTGATCGAGGATGGCGTGCTTAAAGGGGAACATATCGTCCAGATCGGGATACATGGTTTTGCCAACACGCGAGCCTATCGGGACTACGTAAAAGAGCACGGAATTACCTATTACACGATGCGACAGGTGCATCAAATCGGCGGGGAAGCACTGATTCGCCAGGTGGTGGAACAGCTCTCGCAAAAGGTTGACCTGATTTATGTGACGGTCGATCTCGATGTTCTTGATGCCAGCCACTGTCCGGGTGCTCCGGGTGCGGCACCTGGCGGCATGGCCAACTGGGAGCTGTTCGATGCAGTTTATCAGCTAGGACTGTGT
>JBLNEJ010000039.1:0-6089 GCA_050262535.1 Clostridia bacterium | reverse complement strand
AGCACCGAACTACGGATCGAAAGGCAATTTCATTTTCACTTCAGTATGATGCTCTTCCGGAAAATCTTTATTCCGTGCAGCTTATCCTGAAGCAAACTGGTGACATGGTGGAGATACCTGTTAAGTAAGAACTTCAACGTCTTAGTGTGTAAACGCAATGGAAAAAAATCCAGTGAAAAGCTGGCTACAAATTTTTAAGGTGAGAAAGCGATATGGATCCAGGGATTTGCTTGGCTGAGAAGATCGAAATATTGAAGAGGTACGAAACATATGGCTATCAAATAGCTGGAAGTGTATTCTGGATACCTGCCAAAAGGTTGAAGGTGGGTTATCATTCATCTGTGTCAACTATGCAACCCAGGTTTGGGGCTTACATGGTTAACAAAAATAGCGCTTGGGACAAGCTGCCCAAGCGCCTTCGTTCTTATTTGAGAGATTCACTCTTTCTCTTTACTTGAGTTCGTTTTTCACATGCCTACCGTCAGAGGATTCTACCACACAAGCTATCTTATTTCTTCTGTGCCTGATTATTCGCGTTATCCGTAAAGTCTCGCAAAATCATCAGCTCAACGCGACGGTTTTTAGCTCGGCCTTCTGGTGTAGCGTTCGACGCAACGGGGTGGTATTCACCTTTTCCGGTTGCGCTAAACTTGGCTGGCATGAGTTTCGGGTTCTCCAGCAGGATTTTGAGAAAGTTGGTTGCCCGTTTTGTGCTCAAATCCCAGTTCGACGGGAACTCACGCGTGTGAATCGGCACGTTGTCGGTGTGGCCGGTTACCGTCACCAATTTTGGATGCGGCTCCAGCTGACTGGCGATTTCGACTGCCAATGCCCGTGCATCCGGTCGAATGTCGGCACTTCCCGATGCAAACAGCGCATTGTCGAGGATGGTAATCATCAGTCCCTCTTCGGTCAGCTTAGTTTGCAGGCGGTCTTGCATTTTGTTCTTCGCGATGTATTCGTTCAATTGCTTTTCCAGCTGTTTCAAATCAGCGGTCTCTTTTTTGTAGTTCGCTTCGAACTTTCGCTGTTCCTCAGTCTTTTCGCCATCTGGTTCAGCCGTCTTCGGCTCTCCTTGCGATTGGCCCTTTGTTTTGGAAATTTGCATCGTATCCGGTGAAATCGGAACGGCTGATGGCTGCTGCAGGACGCCCACGCCACCGGTTAGCGCTACATTGAATGATTGCATAATCTGATCAAACTTTTTCACATCTACTTTACTAGAAGCAAAGAGTACGATGAAAAGTGCGAGCAAAAGGGTCAACAGGTCTGCGTACGGAATCAGCCAAGTCTCGTCAATATGCTCTTCGTGATGGGCCCTTCTTCCTTTCTTAGCCATTCACCTCGACACCTTCTTCCTTCGTCTCCTCCTTCACAACAACGCGCTCGCTGACTGGAATGTACACAAGCAGCTTTTGCTCAATTGCCGTCGGCGATACACCCGCCTGGATGGAGAGCAAGCCTTCCACCATCATTTTTTTAACTTCGATTTCCTGTTTCGATTTACGCTTCAGCTTATTGGAAAACGGGTGCCACAGTACGTAACCGGTGAAGATACCGAGCAGCGTAGCGATAAACGCTGCTGCAATCGAGTGCCCCAGCTTTTCAATATCGCTCAGGTTTCCAAGCGCAGCGATCAAACCGACGACCGCGCCCAAAACCCCGAGCGTCGGGGCGTATGTACCAGCCTGCGAGAAGATGCCCGCTCCGGCTTGATGACGATCTTCAATCGCATAAATCTCTTCGTTCAGAACGTCGCGGACGAACTCCGGCTCGCCCCCGTCGATGATCATTTTCATGCCATTTTTGAGAAACGGGTCTTGAATTTCATCCGAGGTATTCTCCAGCGCGAGCAAGCCTTCACGGCGTGCAATCGATGCCCAGTTCATGAACTGGTTAATCAGATCTCGCTTGTCCGGAAGGGGTTGCTCCTTGAAGAGAATCCCGAACAGCTTTGGTACTTTTTTCAACTCGGACATAGGGAAGCCAATCATGACAGCTGCAACCGTACCTACGATAATAATGAGGAATGCCGCAGGGTTGACCAGCGCTGAAAGGCTTGCCCCTTTCAATACCATCCCTACCCCTACTGCAATTACGCCTAGACCAACGCCTATGTATGTCGATTTTTCCATTGTGACACTCCCTATTTCACGTAATCTCGAAAACTCTCCTATATATGTATTCGGAAAAAATGACGAAAAAGATGAGCAAAAGATGAAGATGGCGCGGTATTTTATTTCTTTTCTCCCAAAACGGGCAATGGCCATCCGGTGTAAGGGCACCAAATGGCCTGAATGGATACGCTCCCCTGTCCGTTTTTCCGCCTATTTTTTCAAGTTATCTTCCATTAGCTGCGCGATCTGCAGGCTATTCTCATCGCCTTGGGCTTTTAACGCAACCACCACCCGTTCCTGCCGTTCCCGTGAATGGTTCTGATTCAGCTTCCATTTGCCCTCAAGCTTGGACAGTTTGATGCGAAACCCTACGATTGCCTTTGACATTTTGCCGACATACTCCGGATCGGCATCCTCCAGCCTCCACGGTTCGGCAAAAGTCGACTCATACTGTTCAACCGATTTCGCCAAAATGGGCGGAAGCTCCTCTGCCTTCACCTGTTCAAACGTCCCGTACGCGTGAACAGCGGTGTAATTCCAAGTCGGTACTGCCGCCTTCTCCTGGTACCAGGAAGGGGAAATATAGGCATGCGCCCCGGAAAAGACTACCATCACCTCGCCGCTTGCATCGCGCCAATGCCCGTTGGCAATGGCCATATGCCCGTACAGGCATTCCTCTTCACGGTCGAGCAAAAACGGGAGATGCGACGCCTGGGGCACCCCATCCTTTTGCGAAAACAGAATGGCAAAGCTGTTGGCTTCCATAAAATCGAATAATGTTTGCTTGTCGGTTTCGGCAAAATGACTTGGAATATACATACTGTTGTTCCTCCTGCTGTGAATGGATTATTTTTGGGCAAAACGGCTCAATGAGAACAAAGACAGATCATGCTCGCACGAACCGGTATGGGCCAGCTCTGCCAAGGCTTCGCCGATCGCGCTGGAAAACTTGAAGCCATGCCCGGAAGTACCGCCGACCAGCAGCACGTGCGCATGCTCAGGGTGGCGGTCAATGACGAAATGCTCATCAGGCGTAAATGTGTACATGCACACCCTGCCTTGCACAAGCTCACCCGCCGCCTGCGGCATGAACCGCTCAAGTGCTCCGCGCAAATCTCCCTCATCGGCGGAAAACGCCCCGAACTCTCGATTCAATGTATCGGGGTCAGCCGGTTGTCCTGCGTCATGACGTCCGATCTTCACGCCCTCATTGCCAAAGTTGGGAAACCCGTAATAGCTCTCATTGTTCGGCAAATTAAAGGAAAACGCGGGAAAATGCTCGGGACGATACAATTGCTCATCCGCCTTGAACCATCCCACCGCTTTTCGTGTAGGGGAAAGCGGCAGCGACAAGCCGCAGGAGGCTGTAACTTTGCCCAGCCACGCACCCGCACTGACGATCAGCTTGTCTGCGGTAAAACGGCTGCCGCCCGCGTGAATGCTGACACCGCCCGCCGACAGCTCCACCGCTTCCACCGGTGTGTTGACCAGCAGCGTTGCACCAGCCTGAACAGCCAGCTTGCGGTAAGCCCGGATGCATTCCTCACTGAATAAAACGCCGGATGTCGGCTCGAAGGTGGCCACGTAGTCCTCCGGGATCGTGATGCCCGGCCAGCGCCGCATCAGTTCTTCGGCATTCAGCTCCTCCAACGGCAGCGAATAGTGCGCAGCGCTCGCCTTTACTTCCGGTAAAAAAGCAGAGTCAGGTGCACCCACGCAAAGCACGCCCGTCTGGGTAAACAGACGCTGGCCCGCTTCCTCTTCCAATTCACGCCACAGCTTCTGGGCCCGTAACGCCAATGGGACATATTGCCTGCCTTCCCCATAGGCGTGCCGGATAATCCGTGTATCCCCGTGGTGGCTGCCAAATGCATGTGGCGGGTCAAAAGCATCGATCATCAGCGTTTTGACACCTTTTTTGGCCAAAAAGTAACCGGCCGCCATCCCCATGGAACCGGCACCGACAATTGCTACTTCATAGGACGTGCTCATCTGGGTACCTCAACTCCTTCTCTCCTCGAACGGGATTCGCATTTTTTGTACGATTACAAATGATTATACAATTGAATGCATTCGCGGTGCGAGGGTAAAAAAACGACTGTTGCCGATGCTGTTGCGCGGTGCTACGATTTTGAAATAACGATTTGTAAAAGAAAGCTGGTGAAAGATCGATGGACGTTTCAGGCATTCTCTACTTTCTCACCGTCTCGATGATTCTGACGCTTCTGCCTGGCCCTGACATCATTTTTGTCATTTTGCAAAGCATTTCGAACGGCAAAAAAGCTGGCATTGCTACAGCTCTCGGTCTGTGCTCCGGCATCACGGTTCATACGCTTGCAGCCGCTCTTGGCATTTCCGCTGTTTTGGCCCAATCCGGCACAGCCTTCCAACTCATCAAGTATGCAGGGGCACTCTATCTGCTGTACCTTGCCTGGCAGGCGTTTCGGGAGGGACGCAGCACGCTGGCGGCCCAATCCGTACCGACACTGACGCTTCCCGCGCTCTACAAGCGGGGCATCCTGATGAATGTGCTCAATCCGAAGGTGTCGCTGTTTTTCCTCGCCTTCCTGCCCCAGTTCGTCTCCCCGGGCAGCGGCAATGCACCGCTGCAAATGACTTTCCTCGGAATATTGTTCATGCTGCAAGCTGTCGTACTCTTTTCGATCATCGCGCTGTTTGCCGGTAGCGTCGGACGCAGGCTGTTCGACAATCCCAAAGTCGCTCGCTTCGTCAACCTGATCAAAGGGAGCGTATATGCCTTCATCGGCATTCGTCTTGCTTGGCCCGATCGCTGACCAGATCTGTGGTCAAAAAATGAACAGGGAACGTCCAAACTTATGCGTACCTCCATCGACTCCCTTGTCCATACGTTGTACAATAAGGAAAAGCCTGACCAAGATAGACCATCCCTGATGAACTCTTTCATACCATGATCATTCGATAGCTGGTAAGCTGCTTTACCATCCGGTTCTCCAGGCTAATGAAGTTCTGCAAAAGAGTTCATCCTGCTAGACAAGGAATGCCCTTTCCGTTATTCACCCACCTACATAAGGAGGTTTTTCCAATGAGCAAAAACGTACAAGCAACATTAACCCCTGAGCTGGCAGAATACCTGAACGGCAACAAGCTGGTGCTGCTCTCCACCGTCGATGCGGAATCGAACACACCAAGCATCTCCGCCATTTCCTGGGTAAAAACGATCAATCCGGAAACCGTCCGGATCGCCGTTGCTGCCAACTCTCGCATCATCAACAACGTGAAGGCGAATTCCCGAGCAACGCTTTGCGTGATCGGGCTGGAAACCGTCTATTCCATCGTCGGCGAATGCAAGGTCATTGAGGAGCCGATGGAAGGCATCCAGATGAAGCTGGCCAAGCTGGAGCTTGTGGTAGACAACATTTTTGAAAGCATGTTCTGGGGTTCCAAAATTACGCAGGAGCCTGCGTTTGAGAAGACACAGATGATTGAGAAATCGAAAGAGCTGGATGCGCAGGTGTTTGGACTGCTGGAGAAATAGGAATATCGTTGAAACGTCGGTGTGATTTACATGCACCGGCGTTTTTTTGCTTCGTCGGGCTGTAGTGGTGGGATGAAAAGGGGGAATACGCTTGAGGTGCTTGGGGCTTGCGTTCCGGGGTCATCCCTGGCGGCTCCATTTCAAAAGCGAAACGGCGGCCAAAACATGACGATTCGAAGATGATGGACACGTTGGCCGCAAAGGCGTGTTTCGCTTTTTCCATTCCACCTCGGTTGCGCCCCAAAGACCTACGGTTATTTCCCCCTTTTCCTCTATCAACTTAATATCTTCGTCGGACTGTTGGAAAGCAAATCATTGAAGAACTTCTATGATTCCCCCCATTCTTGATGGAATGGAAGAAATAATAGAGGGCACTGAGGCTCGCGGGAGAAGCAGGTTTCCAGGCGGAGCGACTAACGGAACCCAACCGAGCGGAGCAACGATTTGCGGGAAAC
>JBLNEJ010000038.1:0-3674 GCA_050262535.1 Clostridia bacterium | reverse complement strand
CTGCCCTTCACGCCCAATCCGGCGTCCTTCAATGCTTTGCGCAGCATCACATCCTGCGTCGACCCGATCACCGGAATGGCTACCTTCTTTCCGTCAAGCTGCTTGATGTCGGTGATTCCGGCATCCCCGCGAACGACCAGCACGGCTCCGCCGTTGACTGCGCCTGCGAGCAGCTGGTGACTCGGATTTTTCAGATAGTTGTTCATCGCCGGGCCAGGACCGACATAGCCAAAATCAAGCTGTCCCGTAGACACCGCCTCCATAAACAATCCGCCATTCGGGAATGTTTGCGTCTCCAGCTTGACTCCGCTGCCAATCTCCTCCTGGAAGAAGCCTTTTTCCAGTCCGACAATCGCTGCCATGTGCGTCAAATTCGGAAAGTAGCCAAAGCGAACCTTGTCGGCAGGCTTTTCACTCGCTGTCTGGCTTGCTCCGCATCCGGCAAACAACACCGCCGCACTAAGTAAACTGATGATCCAACCGGTTTTTCGTACTTTTTTCATGATGTTTCCCCCACATTCATTCTCTTTTTATTTTGGCAGTACTTCATTCAAGTAGTTCAGATTGACCATGCCGCTGATGTCATCCTTGGTCGTATAGGCTGCCTCCTTGCTGATGGCGGCCATTTCCTTCAGAACCTGTTCGTTCACGTCCCAGGTTGCCTCGCTTCGTTCAACAGCGACCTTGATGTCCGCTTCCTTCAGGTCCTTTCCGGTCAACGCCTTCAAATGCTTCGCCAACAAGGCAATCGCCTCGTCCGGATGCTCGCGGATGAACTGGATTGAGCGGACATGAGCCTTGAGCAGCTTTTTGGTCAACTCGGGATTGGCTTCGGCGAACGCCTTCGTCCCCAGCACAACGGTGTTGGTCGTATCTTTGCCCCAGGCGAATTCGTCCCAGTTCAGCAAGATTTTGGCCCCTGCCTTCTGCTCGAGATTGACGCCCCATGGTTCGGGTACGGCTGCGGCATCGACGTCTTTTTGCAAAAAGAGGGTCGCCATGTCCGCTGGGGCCTGCGCGACCAGCTCGACGTCTCCACCGCTGCCTTTCACACCGAGCCCTACATCCTTCAGCGCTTTGCGCAATGCCAGATCCTGTGTATTTCCGATACCAGGAATGGCTACCCGTTTTCCAGCCAAATCGTTGATGCTTGTTATTCCCGAATCAGCGCGGACCACCAGCACGGCTCCGCCGTTTACCGCTCCCGCCAAAACCTGATGGGTCGGGTTTTTCAAATAGTTGTTCATTGCCGGGCCGGGGCCCGTATAGCCGAAATCGATCTGCCCGGTGGAGACAGCTTCCATAAACAGTCCGCCATTCGGGAACGTTTGGGTCACGAGCTTGACATTGCTGCCGATTTCCTCCTGAAAGAACCCTTTTTCCAATCCGACAATCGCTGCCATATGTGTCACGTTGGGAAAATACCCGAGCCTTACCGTATCCGCCGGTTTCGCCGGTCCTGCCTGACTTGCGCCACATCCTGTCACCACCAGCAGCATGCTAATGATTCCTGCCAACCAGCCTGTTCGTCTCCCCCTCATCATTCCACTCGCTCCTCCGTAATGGACTCGTTTTTATCTTACAATCGTGCATTGACTCCCCATTTGCGGCTAACCGACCGTTCCATGCGCATAAACACCTGGTTATCCATCAACGTTCCGACTACACCGATAATGATCATGATCGACAGCACCAAATCCATCGATTGCAGCGCCCTTCCCATTTCCAGAAGGTGGCCAAGTCCGCCGCTCGCACCAAGCAATTCGCCAGCCATCAAGGCGCGCCATGCAAAAGCCCAGGCGATCCGCAGACCCGAGATCAGATACGGGACGGATGCTGGCAGCACTACGGTGCGCAGCAGATGAAAGCCGCTTGAGCCCATCGTCTTGGCTACGCGTAGATAGAGGGGAGAAATATTTTTGAAGCCTGTGCTCGCATTGACCGTCATCGTCCATGTGGCGCCGATCGTCACGATGAACAAAATCGCCCCCTCCCCGAGCTTGAACCAGACAATCGCAAGCGGCAGCCATACGATGCTCGGCACCGACTGAAGGGCGGTAATGAGAAACCCGAGCGTGTCGTCCACCCATTTGTAGCGTGCGATTGCGTATCCCATGAGCAGACCGAATGAGATCGCAATGATGAAGCCAAAGGCCAGTCTGCGTAGCGTCAGAAACGTTGCCTCCAGAATCTGTCCGCTGACAAGTCCGTTCCACAATGTCCCCAGCACGGTCGCTTCCCCATGACTGGAAATGAGGATCGGCGGCCAGAGAAACGCCGGAAAAATGCCGGATTTAGATATCGCTTCCCAGATTGTAAAGAGGATCACGATGAACAGGACCCTTCTTATAATGGTAATCATCTCCCATTTCCTCCTTCAGCACTTTTTCCATCTCTTCTTCCAGGCTGTGCAATATTTTTTGTTCAAGATGGGCAAGCAGGCTGTCGCCCGGATCACGCGGCTGTGCTGCCTGCACGAGATATTCCTTCTTGATGCATCCCGGCCGCGTTCCCATCAGCACGATTCGCTGGGAGAGCATGACCGCTTCTCGAATATTATGAGTAATGAAGACAATCGTTTTCCCGGTGCGCTGCCAAATCTCTTGCAGCTCTGCATGCAGCACCATCCTTGTTTGCTCATCGAGCGCTGCAAACGGCTCATCCATCAACAGGATTTGTGGCTCGAGCACCAAAGCGCGGGCAATCGCCACCCGTTGCTTCATCCCCCCGGAGAGCTCATGCGGATATGCTTTGGCAAAACGTCCAAGGTGCACCATCCGCAGCCCTTCTTGCGCTCTTTCCTCCGCCTCACGACGACCCAGCTTTTTTAGCAGCAGTCCGTACATGACGTTTTCCAGAACGTTCATCCAGGGGAACAGTCCGGATTCTTGAAACACAACGATCCGGTCGCTTCCTGGCCCGGTGACGCGCTGACCATTGACGAGGACTTCTCCCTGCGAAGGGAATTCCAAGCCCGCGATCATATTTAAAAGCGTAGACTTGCCGCATCCGGAGGGGCCCAACAGCGAAATGAACTCGCCTGCTGCTATTTCCAGATGTACATCATGTAGCACTTGCAGCGTCTGTTTGTTTGACTTCTCAAACTGTTTGTTTACCCCTTGAAGAATTACCTGCATACTCGATCCTCCGATCAGCCTTGGCACAACATTAACCTAGTTATACACTCGGAATTGTATGGATTATATTATTGTGAATTTCCGCGATTCTGTCAATGATTTTTTCGTAATTTCGGACAGACAACGGGCAGCCAACTGTCGCATACGATGTGCCTAGCTAAATGCGAATCGATTGGGAAGGAAAAACGGCAAGCAGATTGGAAGGGTGGACAACATGTGCGGAATTACAGGATGGATTCACTGGCAAAAAAACCTTGCCACAGAGCGTCACATCGTGGAACAAATGACTTCGCGGCTGCAAAAACGAGGGCCAGACACGGAAGGGTACCATTTTTCTGGACCGGTTGCCTTGGGCCATCGTCGGCTTGTGGTTGTCGATCCGGCTGGCGGCGGCCAGCCGATGACACGGTACAAAGGGGAGCACGCTTATACGCTTGTTTACAACGGCGAGCTGTATAATACCGAGGATATTCGTCGGGAATTAAAGCAACGCGGCCACCAATTCCAGGCCCATTCCGATACGGAAGTGTTGTTGGT
>JBLNEJ010000037.1:0-2783 GCA_050262535.1 Clostridia bacterium | reverse complement strand
CGGATGTCGAACAGCATTGGGCCAAAGAAGACATTAACGAGATGGCGTCGCGCATGGTAATCGCAGGGGTGGATGAAGGCCATTTTGCCCCTGGGCGAAGCATTACGCGTGCCGAGTTCGCTGCGATTCTTGTTCAGGCACTGGGATTGCAGAACAACAATCACGACGCTGTATTTGCCGATCTGAACCGCAGCGACTGGTTCTATGATGCGGCAATGGCCGCGAGTCAGTACAAGCTGATCAGCGGTTATGCCGATGGAACGTTCCAACCCGGAAGAACGATTACACGGGCAGAAGCGATGGTCATGATCGCAAGGGCGATGGAAGTGGCTGGCATCGAAACTAGCCTGAGTGAGCAGGACATCAGCCAGCAGCTGGCATTGTTTGGCGATCAGGCACGAATTGCCGAATGGGCCAAATCCGCAGTAGCTGTGGGGTCCAAGTACGGAATCGTCAGCGGGACGAATGCAGTTTTTGCTCCTGACAGCAAACTGACTCGAGCAGAAGCAGCCGTTTTCGTGAGAAGAATCCTGCAACAAGCCAAATTGATTTAAGAGGACGAATGACCGCTTTCCTGATTCACGGGAAAGCGGTCATTACTTTGTCTGGGGCAGATATGCGAATTCAGGTAAAACTTCATGCTTGCGACAAGGAAAGGGATCGAATCGATTGGCATGCCATGAGTGAAGCGGAAGGCACCTTTGTTGGATTCCTTTTCCGCTCGTCTTCATCAAACTTTCAGATTTTCGTTGTATACTAAGTCAGAATAGACCCGAAATGGGACGCTCAAAAAACAGCTAGACAGTTACGGGAGGGAAAATCCGATGAAATGGACGCGTTTCGTCCAATCAGGCTTGGTATGCATCACTCTTATGTTCACGGTTTTACTGGAGCAGTCTTCGTTCACAGCCTCAGCAGCCAATCCTGTGCATAAACCTTCTGCCCCGAGCACCACGAAAACCCCCACTAAGCTTGCCAACGTCAAGGTGGAGCATGTGGTCATTCTCATCGAAGAAAATCATTCTTATAGTCAAATCATTGGCAAAAAAGCGGCACCTTACCTGAATAGCCTTGTGAAAAAGGGGGCCCTTTTCACGAAATCGTATGGCATTCAGCACCCGAGCCAACCAAATTATTTGGCTCTCTTCTCCGGTTCCACGCAAAACGTAAAGGATGACTCGTGCAAGCATGTCTTCTCGACACCGAATCTGGCGACGGAATTGAGGAAGGCACACCTTTCGTTTGGGGGGTATTCGGAGGATATGCCCAACGTCGGGTATACCGGTTGCTCGTACAAAGGATATGCACGAAAGCATAACCCTTGGGTCAACTTCACCAATGTTCCGGCGAACGCAAACATGCCATTGCAAAGCTTGCCAACAGACTACTCAAAGCTTCCAACCGTATCGTTCATCATTCCGAATCATCAGAATGACATGCATGATGGCACGATTGAACAGGCGGATGTCTGGTTGAAAAAGCATGTAAACTCGTACGTTGAATGGGCAGCAAAACATAATAGTCTGCTGATCATTACGTGGGATGAAGATGACTTTTCCCTCAAAAACCGTATTCCCACGTTGATGATCGGTCCGATGGTCAAGCCGGGCATATATCCTGAAAAAATCAATCACTACAGCGTATTGCGTACGATTGAGGACATCTACAAGCTTGGGCATCTTGGGGAAAGTGCAAAGGCGAATCCGATCGTTGCCATCTGGAAATAACACAGCGTAAGGGGGAAGGTGTTCAAGCGATGCTGTGCTCAGTAAGCGCTTAGCTCGCAACGATCGGAATCGGGATGATCAACTCTAATGAACGGGAGTGGGCGGTTGCTTCACCGATCAGATCTGCATGGTATACTACAGTCAAGGTTGATAAAAAACACACATTAAGGAATCAACTTGGTTCCATTCACGATCTAAGGAGGGAAAGCATGTACATAACCTGCTCGAAACACGTCGTTTCGCTCCCGCTTGCCTCGCCAAACACGTTGGAGGCGACGACCAATACGTATATCATTGCCGATCAGAACGAACTGTTCGTCGTCGATCCTGGTTACGATTATGCAGAAAATACAGTGAAAATTGTGCAGACCATTGAGACGTTTGGAAACGGGAATGCCAAGGTTGCGGGGATCATTTTTACCCATTATCATCCCGACCATGCGCCAGGAGCACGGGGATTGGCAAAGCATTACGACTGTCCGCTTTATTGCCATGAGGCAGAAGCGAATCTGATTGACCGGATGATTCAGCCGCTTTCCCATACAGACAAGCTGCACGATGGAGGTATCCTCAGGCTCGGCAGCCTGCACATTGAAGTGCTACATACGCCCGGACATACGCCAGGGCACATCGCCTTGTTTATCAGGGAGGACGAGCTGCTGCTGACTGGCGACACGGTCATTAGCCAAGGCTCGACCTGGATTGGTCCGCCTGACGGGCATATGGGGGCATACTTGCAGTCTCTGCAAAAACTGAAGAAATTCCCGGCAAAGCGTATTGGACCGGGGCATGGCCCTGTGATTGACGAACCTGAAAAAGCGATAGACTGGTTCATTTCACGTCGGCTTGAGCGCGAGGCGCAAATTGCTTCGTTGGTACAGCAGTGGAAGCAAGCGAGCGTGGTCCAGCTGGTCGAAGAAATCTATGCAGGGCAAGTCCATCCCGACAAAATCTGGGTAGCTGAAAAAACCGTCCTGGCTCATTTGATCAAATTGGTTGAAGATGGGAAAATGAGCGAAATCAGCGATGACAGGGACGGACCCGACAAGCAAAGAA
>JBLNEJ010000036.1:0-2632 GCA_050262535.1 Clostridia bacterium | reverse complement strand
TATTGTTTCACAATAAATGCTCGAATCCTTCACTTGTTTTCCTAACATAAAGACGATATCCGTACTTCCATTTGAAAGTTCATCCCGAAATGTTAAAACTCATTAACATTTATGTATCACTTACTTTCATCTAGGATACGTATCAATGTCTCCTCGATCCGAAGCCCAATCTCCTTTAGTTCTTGATCATCAAGCATTGTAAGCAAGGAGGACGGTTTCGGCAAGCCAATCATTGTCTTCCCCTCCCCTTCATAAACGGTTATTTTGCATGGCAGGAAATAACCCACCAAAACATTATGAGACAACACTTTTGCAGCTTCAAAAGGATTACATACCTCAAGTATTCGATAAGGTTTATGAAATCCATCGATCCCCTTTTCTTGCAGTTTCGCAGAAAGGTCAAGTTGCCAAAGGATACCAAATTGGTGGGCTTTCAGGTTTTGTTCTAGTGCCCGAATCGCTTCATCAATTGTTTTATTTGTTGCTACAGTATAATGGAAATCCATCGCCATCCTCCTTATGGTCGTATTCCAGTGCTTTTATGAATGGTTTTTGGCTGACTTCACACGATAGAATGCATTATCTTTTCCAATGCGGCATAATCAACTTGCTTGCTGAAGAGGATCGATCGTGATCTTTATTATTTTTATGTTTTCTTCTGTGGCTCCTACTAACTATAAGTATTTCCATAGATTGAAGTAATATGTTTTTCACACCCGAATGAAACTGTGCGAGTAAGAGAACTTGTACTTTGTTATGTTTCAAACTACCGTGGCGATTGGAATAAAAAACAAGAAAAGTCACAGAATAAACCTAACTCTCACCCATCTGCTAACAATTTTCGAATGTTGAAATAGATAGAACTTCTTGAAATCGAAGGTGGGATTTTTATGCAAAACGATGTAGATAAAACACTGATTGATGAGCATGCAGAAAAGCATTTTATGGCTACAGATCTTATTCGGGATATCGTAATTGGAATGTCGGATGGGTTGACCGTTCCTTTCGCGCTAGCTGCCGGATTATCGGGAACCGTATCGAATACAAGCTTAGTTGTGATCGCAGGAGTAGCAGAAATTGCTGCAGGATCAATTGCGATGGGGTTGGGTGGGTATTTAGCTGCACGCACTGACCGTGAGCATTATCATTCTGAATTGGAACGGGAACGGCGAGAAATTAAAGAGTTACCTGATCGGGAAAGAAAGGAAGTGGAAACGATCTTAAAAAACTGGGGCATTCCAGACGAAGCAGTTGCTTCTGCTGTATCAGCGATTAGTAAAGATCCGGACCGCTGGGTTGATTTCATGATGAAGTATGAATTAGGACTTGAGGAACCGGAGCCAAAAAGGGCACGGAACAGTTCTATCACAATAGGGTTGTCCTATATTACAGGAGGAATGATCCCCCTCTTCCCTTACATGTTTATTGCAAATCCAAGCATAGCCCTCGTCTCCTCTGTTATCGCAACACTGGTAGCGTTATTTCTATTCGGATATATGAAAGGTATGTTTACCGGATCGAAACCATTGAAAAGTGCGTTACAAACAACACTCGTCGGAGGAGTTGCAGCTGGGGTTGCGTTTTTCATTGCAAAGCTAATCTCATGACAGATGCTTTCCTTCTTATTGAAGAAATTCCTTTATAAAATTCAACGCAATGTAAACCCGAGGCATTTTGTTCGTCTTGCCGAACATTCATTGCTCCTTGTTCGCAACTACTTCAATCACCAGAAACAAATCTCGATAAAAGCCATGCACACGAATGACGGTGAATCCTTCTTGCCTCACAAGCTCTAACGTATCGCGGTTGAGATGGCAGCCGTCACAGACGCGCTTCCATGCAGGTGTAAGCCAATCCTGCACACGAGCGAGAAACGGTTGCTGCATCCGTACGTGCTCGAAAAGCAAAATGCGGGCATCCGGTTTGCTCACGCGCCGGATTTCCCGAAGTGCTGACAGAGGATCAGGGATGGAGCAAAAAACCAGCGTCCCAACGATTGTATCGAACGTATTATCAGGAAAGGGCAATTGCTCGGCTCCGGCTTCGATCACCTCAAGAGAACACGGGGCCATTTGGATTCGTTCACGAGATTTTTGCGCCATCGCTGGATTGGGTTCAATCGCGACCACATGCTCGGCGTCTTGGTAAAACGGAAAATTGAAGCCCGTACCGGACCCGATCTCCAGTACGTGTCCATTTGCCTTTTTCAGAAGCTGTTTGCGAATCTCTCGAATAAATCTGCGTTCAAGAGGTCCCATCAGTGTGTCATACAAACGTGGAATCCATTTTCCCATTGCCTTTCTACTCCTATCAGCATGAAAGCAAAAGGATAGTGCTAGAGGTTCCTTTTGCCTTAGAATACCCTCATTTTACCAGACTTTCTTTCCCTTACAAGAAGATGTCCCCCCACAGCAGGACTGCGGAAATACATCGTGCTTTGGGGGGCGCTACTGCTACGATGGTTTGACCGGTGCAGGCTTGCTCACTGAATTGGATAGAGGCTGCTGAAGACGCTCGCGATAGCCATCGACCCAGAGCATGTCCAGCTGCTCGAACTCATCCATGGTCAGTGGAGCCGCATCGGAAGCCTCGGCGCACTCTTTCAACTGCTCTTCCGACGTAAGATTCGGGA
>JBLNEJ010000035.1:0-5166 GCA_050262535.1 Clostridia bacterium | reverse complement strand
CTAGGAGAAATGTAAATGAGCCAGATGAATCCCAAATGGGCAGAGGAAATTGCCAAACGGCGCACGTTTGCTATTATTTCCCACCCGGACGCAGGGAAAACAACCATGACCGAAAAACTGCTCTATTTCGGCGGAGCCATCCGGGAAGCGGGCGTGGTCAAAGGACGGAAAAACTCGAAGCATGCGACATCTGACTGGATGGAGATCGAGAAAAAGCGCGGAATCTCCGTAACCTCCAGTGCAATGGACTTCGAATATGAGGGACACCATATCAACATTCTGGATACGCCGGGTCACCAGGACTTCAGTGAAGATACATACCGGACGCTGACCGCGGCGGACGCGGCCGTGATGATCATCGACGTGGCGAAAGGCGTGGAAGCGCAGACGATCAAGCTGTTTAAAGTGTGCCGGATGCGCGGGATTCCGATTTTTACGTTCGTCAACAAGCTCGACCGTCACGGGAAAGATCCGTTTGAGCTGTTGGAGGAAATCGAGCGCGTGCTGGGTATCCGCTCGTATCCGATGAACTGGCCGATCGGGATGGGCAACTATTTCAGCGGCGTGTTTGACCGCCACAAGTCTCGTGTCGAGCTGTACGTACCAGGCAGCGAGCATGACGAAATCAAGTTCGTTGAGGTATCCGGTGCTGACGATCCGGTAATCGGCGAGCGAGCAGGCGCTGAACTGTGGCAGCAGCTACAGGACGAAGTGTCGCTGCTTGACGTTGCGGGAGACGACTTCAATGAAGAAGCGATTGGAAAAGGGGAGCTGACTCCCGTATTTTTCGGCAGTGCGATCAACAACTTCGGTGTTCAGACGTTCCTGGACAATTTCCTAGAGATGGCGCCGGCACCTTCCGCCAAGAAGAGCACGATCGGTCCAATCGATCCGTATACACGACCGTTCTCCGGTTTTATTTTCAAAATCCAGGCCAACATGAATCCGGCGCACCGCGACCGCGTGGCATTCATGCGCATTTGCTCCGGGCGCTTTGAGCGCGGCATGTCCGTCAAACACGTTCGCTTGAACAAGGAAATCAAGCTCGCGCAGCCGCTGCAGTTCATGGCGCAGGACCGCGCCATCGTGGAGGAATCGTATGCAGGGGATGTGATTGGGCTGTTTGACCCGGGCATTTTCCAGATTGGCGATACGCTTTGTGTGGGAGAAGCGTTTGAGTATGAAGAAATGCCGCACTTCTCGCCGGAATTTTTCTCCAAAGTAACGGTGAAGGATGCAATGAAGCACAAGCAGTTCCAGAAAGGCATTATGCAGCTGACGGAGGAAGGGACGGTTCAGCTGTTCCGCACCTTCCCGATGGATGATCTCATTCTTGGAGTGGTCGGTGTGCTCCAGTTCGAGGTGCTTGAATACCGATTGAAGGCCGAGTATGGCGTGGATATCATCCTGCAGCGGTTGCCGTACCAGATCGCCCGCTGGATCGATGGGGAAAAAGCGACGCTCGATCAGCTGAAAAGCCGAAGCCAGATTGTGCGCGACCGTTACGATCGCCCGGTCATGCTGTTTGAAAGTGAATATCAGCTGCGAATGGCACAGGAAAAATATCCAAAAATCAGCTTCCATGAAAGCTCGCTTGGTCTGCGTACGACCGTTCTGTAACAATCAAGCACGAAAAAGCAGGTTCCTTTTCGAAAGATAAGGAAACCTGCTTTTTTTCTTCGAGTCCCGTTACAGCTTCAATGCCATGTACGTTTCATCCCAATACTTGTCCTTGAATTTCATCGCGTTGGCTTCTTTGCCAAATGGATGAAAGCCTAGTGACTCGTATAGCCTGCAAGCCGCTACATTGTCGCTCCACACCGTCAAATTGATTTGCTCCAGCCCGTCCATCTCTTTTGCTTTTGCAATCAATTGCGTAATCAGTGCTTTGGAAATGCCTTTTCCCCGGTGAGATTCGGTTGTATAGACGGCGACAAGCGATGCTTTGTGACGTATTTTGTCCCGGTTGTCCCGGATCATCGTTGCGACGCCCACGAGCTGTCCATTGTGAAAAGCCCCCATTGTACATGAATTCGGATTGGGGGAAAGCCGGTTTTGAAATGTTTTCACAAGGTTCTCGTCGCGGATCGTTTCTTCATAGGTAGTGAGAAATGCTTCAGGATTGGCCTGCAACGCTTCCAGCCGCAGGCTTATGTAAACTTCGGCGTCTGCTGGCTGCAAAACACGGTACAAAAGCCCATTATGAGCGCTCATAAACTTCCCTTCTTTCGCAGTGAAAAACTCACGATTTTGATTGGATCAACCCAATTTCCAGTCCGACCGGGTCAACAAGGTACGCGAGGAAAAACTCGTCAAACTCTATTTTCTCACGTACCACTTCAATGGTAATTCTCGCACCATGCGATTAGTCAGGCACTGGGAGTAATGCTTTCATTTGGGGCACCTTTTACAGCAAAAACGTCTTGACAATGAGCGTAATCAAGATCGACTGCAGAAACGCGACAAGTAGATCGCTTTTCCACGTTGTAGTAGCGAACGGTTTGCCAATCGCGGAGAAGAGTCTCCCCGCAAGGAAGCTGGATACAAGCAGTGCCATAAAAAAGAACAATTCTGCGTTCCTCCTCGATTTGAATGGGGGTGAACGTTTTCGAAGCGGGTTTCTGAGCATATTCCATATAGAAACAGTATAGCATCCATTTTCTGTATATGTGAGCATGGAAAATCCAAATCATCAGGCAAGCTACTACTTTCGGGTAATATCGGGGGGAGAAAGCGCCAAGTTTTCTAATCACCTAATCGTTGACGTCAGCGCATGGAACACGTGATAGCCAGACGAATTCGCCCCTGTAGAAACAAATAGCTAAGGTACTCTCCAATAAAATTAAACGGTGGAATGGGAGGGGAGATCATGAACGTTGCGTCTCCGCTCGAGGGGCATGTCGGGATTGCCGCCAAATACGGTAACATTCTCCGTATTAACTATATCGGCTCGGAAATTTTATATTCGAAAGCAGTGTTGTCCCTCCAATGTGAAAAAGCAATGCGTTCGATGAAGAACTGCTCACGATTATTGTCAATCAGATCACGGGCTAATGTTGAGATTGCCCAGAGGCTGTTCGGTTGCAACCGGACCGTGACGACTCATTTGGAGAGAATCTATCGAAAGCTGAATATCCACTCCATGGCTGCGCTTGCCTATTACCTGAATACTATAGGTAGTAAATGATGAATGGAAGTCTGACGATTGTCAGGCTTTTTTTACGTTCAAGATGAAAAATACGTAATCAGTTCAACTACAAATACGTATTTCAACCGACTGCGAAAATGAACACGTCTCGCTACAATATCAGTACGAAGCAATCTATCGTGTGGAAGTCAGCACAAGAGTCGTAGAAGTTCGTGGCGACCTTGCCCTAAGCGAATGAGACTATGGAATGCTTGTACAATCTGGCATCCCATTACAGTCATCGATCACATCGAATCAACAAAGGAAGCAAGAAAAGTGAAAAGAGGTGAAATCCATACAGTAACTACGATTGGCGGCGATAGGAGCACAGGGCAAAGAGTTGCGGGCATAGATCCCGTTCCCGCCGCGGCACAAATGCAATAATTCCTCGATCAGGTGAAAATCAAATTTGGTAAAGGAGTTTTTCAACATGGGTATTAAATTTATGAAAATCGCGACAGTTTATTTTTTGATTGGCATTTTTATGGGAATGTTTATGTCAATTACGCATCAGTTTCAATTTGCTCCCTCCCACGCTCACATCAATCTTTTAGGGTGGGCATCGCTCGCACTGGCAGGCGTCTTTTATCACCTGTTCCCGCAAATGGGAGAAAGCAAGCTGGGAAAATGGCACTTCTGGCTGCACAATCTGGGCCTGCCGGTCATGATGATTGGGCTTGTTGTGCTTGAGATGGGCAACCCTGCTGTCGAGCCGGTCATTGCAATTGGCGCAACCGTTCTGTCGATTGGCATCATTCTGTTTACGGTCAATGTGCTGAAAAACATGAAAAATGCGGTATCCCGCAACTCGTCTTCCCAAAAAGATCAGTACAATGCGTAGTACGAACGGGATTCTCTTCGACTTACAAACGATTCACCACGTAGGAATAGATTGCGGAAGTGTATAAGAGAAGCGGCTGTCGCTTCTCTTATGTCTCATTTATAAATGCCGCAGGTTTTGCAAGACAGGAAGGCAAGCCGTGGGCAAACCATGACTGAAAGTCCTGGTTAAATTGAAAAGAGTTGAAAGTAAGAAAATGGAAGGGGTTATGTTGGTGATTGCAAGAATCGGGAAATTGTTGCTGTGTTTTGTATTCTTTTTTACGCTGCTCCCGTTGAAGCCGATTGAAGCAGCTTCTGGCATCATGCAAATTGCAGCGGGGAATTACCATACGCTTGTTTTGAAATCAGATGGAACGGTTTGGGGATGGGGAGGTAACTTAGGTGGGGAGCTTGGGGATGGTACCGCTGCAGATCACCCTGAAATGTCGCAGGTTCAAGGACTGACGAACGTGATTGCAATCGCTACAGGGGATTCTTCTTCCCTTGCACTAAAAAGCGATCATACCGTGTGGACATGGGGGGCCAACCGGTTTGGACAGCTTGGCGACGGGACGATAGTGGATCATAAGACCCCCGTGCAAGTAAAGGGTCCCGATGGAAACGGCTTTTTAAATGATGTGATTGCGATAGACGGTGGTACCAAATTTTCAGTAGCGCTGAAATCGGATGGTACGGTTTGGGCGTGGGGGGATAACGAGTTTGGACAGTTGGGAAATGGAACGAATGTCAATAGTTTGTTCCCGGTTCAGGTTAGCGGTCTTTCCGGAATCAAGGAGATCGCAGCTGGAAATGCTCATACGCTTGCGTTAAAGGAGGATGGAACGGTTTGGGCATGGGGATACAATGGACTTGGTCAATTGGGCTGCGGTAATAACGCAGAAAGTAAAGTGCCTGTTCAGGTGATCCACCCGGATGATTTATCGAAGCCATTTCAAGGAGTCAGTAAAATTGCAGCAGCTGGTTATTACTCTGTGGCCTTGCAAGCTGATGGAGAAGCATGGGCGTGGGGCTCCAATGCTGCCGGGCAGTTGGGCAATGGAACGATAACAACCAGTACGCTTCCAGTCAAGGTGAAGGATGAGAACAATCCGGAAAATCAGCTGAAAGGAATTGTCGCAATCGATGGATCTGCCGAT
>JBLNEJ010000034.1:0-9274 GCA_050262535.1 Clostridia bacterium | reverse complement strand
AATCAAAGAATAATGAATGTGAGGAAGAACAGATGAAAAACATGCAGCAAATGATGAAACAGGTTAAAAAAATGCAGGAAGATATGCAAAAAGCGCAAGAAGCGCTGAAGGATCGTGTTGTTGAAGGTTCTGCTGGCGGCGGAGCTGTCGTTGTCAAAGCAAACGGCCACAAGCAAATTCTCGATATTACGATCAAGGCAGAAGTGATTGATCCGGAAGATGCCGAAATGCTGCAGGATCTGGTGCTGACCGCAACGAACGAAGCGTTGCGTCAGGTGGATGAAGTGATTAACAAAGAAATGGGACGTTTTACAGGTGGTATGAACATCCCAGGCCTGTTCTAGGGAGTAGCGGTCATGTTCTATCCGGAACCCGTCTCCAGGCTTATTGAAGGCTTCACCAAGCTGCCCGGGATTGGTCCCAAAACGGCGGCGCGCCTCGCGTTTTTCGTCCTGAACATGAAAGAGGACGATGTGCTGGATCTGGCCAAGGCGTTGGTCAATGCAAAGCGCCAGCTGCATTACTGTTCAATCTGCTTTAACATCACCGATGTTGATCCGTGTCATATTTGTCGGGACAAACGGCGTGACCCATCGATTGTTTGCGTCGTGCAGGAGCCGAAGGACGTCATCGCCATGGAAAAAACACGTGAGTTCGAAGGGCAATACCATGTGCTGCAGGGAGCGATTTCGCCGATGGATGGCATCGGGCCGGAGGACATCCGGATTCCCGATCTGTTGAAGCGTTTGGGCGATGAAACGGTTAAGGAAGTGATTCTGGCGACCAACCCGAATGTCGAGGGAGAGGCGACCGCGATGTACCTGTCCCGCCTAATCAAGCCATTCGGCATCCGTGTTACCCGCATTGCCCATGGACTGCCCGTCGGCGGCGATCTGGAGTATGCCGATGAGGTGACACTTACCAAGGCATTAGAGGGCCGCCGCGAGCTATAATGAAAAAGAAGTCTAAGCAGGCAGGGTATCCTGCTTGATGGGACCCCGCCCGGTTAGCAATTGCTGCGCCGGGCGGGGTATTTTTTCGAATGGACAGACATATAGTGAACTAGGAGCGTGAAGAGATGCAGGTGAGGCTGGGCTTGCAACCGGAGTTGCATCCGCAAAAGGAACGTGCGAGAACATGGGCGGTTTTATTGTTTGTAGCCTACCTGCTGCAGCTTGTTGTGGAATGGTCGATGATTCGGCTGACACAGGACGAAAGCGGGCGTTGGATTGCCAGTACGGCGGAAAACCCGGATGGATGGGTCGGGGCTTTTTTACTGATCAGTCTGCTGTTTGGTCTCGTGTGCTCGATCGGCTTTGTTTGGACATTCATGAGAAGGCGGCGCCAGTGGAACGCGTATGGGAGCGTGCAAGAGCTTAACGGAACCGACTTTGTGTATATGATCGCCTGGTTGCAGGTGCTGCTGACGATCCAATATTTCGTGTACGGGCTGTTTCTGCCATTTCCGGCATTCGCGGAAGGGTCTGCAGCAGGCATGCTGGAATCGGCATCGTTTCAAATTTGCATTATGCTCGTCGCGCTTTTTTTGTTTAAGGGCAGATGGGCCGAGCTTGGCTTTACCAAACCCAAGCATGTTGGCCGGATGATCGCCATGCTGCTTGTCCTGTTTGGATTCATCATCTTCGCGTTGGATCTGCTCGTGACGACACCGCTCTCGGATCTGCTCGATCTTTCCCTCGCATCTGAGCGCGAACAGCAGATTGAAAGCGAAATTTTGCAGGCCAAGGCCAGTGATTGGCTGAATGGCTTGATGTCGGTTGTGATGACGGGGATTTTCGTGCCGATTGCCGAGGAAGTACTGTTTCGCGGGGTTATTCAGACGTACCTGGTCAGACGCTGGGGGGCATTTCTGGGCATTCTTGTGAGCAGTATCTGGTTTGCCAGCGTTCACATCGATGTGGCGCTGTTTGTCCCGTTGTTCACGATCAGCGTGGCGATTGGGTATATGCGTCATCGCTTTGACAGCATTTGGCCGGCGATTTTGCTGCATAGTATGAATAATTTGGCAAGTGTCGCCTTTTATTTCATTTGATTGGTGACAATGAAAAGGAGCGAGCAGGCGTGAAATGGTGGAAACGAAAAGAGGCCGTCGAGCAACCCCGATCTCTTCCCTGGTCTTTGCAGGAAGCAGTCGATCAAGCGCGGTCAGACTGGCAGAATGCCCAGCACTACTTCAATCGCACCGAGCAGGAAGACCACATTGATGACGGCATTTACTATCTGAAGCTGACGGAAAAACGGTTCATGTTTTTGTTGCAGCAAGCACGGCAGGAGCAAGCGTAGGTCAGGAAAAAGGGGAGGGTCCGTATGGGGGTTGAATGGGGAATTTTTATCGTGGTCATCGGTTTTTTGCTGGTGGTCGCTGCGAGCAAATCCGTGACGAAGCCGCTCCGGTGGGCGGGCTTCATCGCGTTGCAGCTTGTGATTGGCACCATGCTCTTGTTTTTTGCCAATGTGGTTGGGGAGCTGGCTGGCTACCATATCCCCATCAATCCGGTAACGGCGCTTGTAACCGGATTCCTGCGCATTCCCGGCTTATTGGCCTTGGTTGTGATCAAGCTGTATTTTGTCTGATGAGCTAGCCATCTGTAGTCAGAAAGGAAATGCTGCTCCCGTCATATTTAACCCGGCAATGATCTGGGCGCTTCCATGAGACGAAAAGTGCAGATATGCGCGGCAGCAGCAGGACAAGCCCTCCCAAAAGCAAAGCCAGTCCATACGCGTGCGGCAACCAGACGTACAGCGCAGAGCTGATCAAAAGGCTGCCGGCGCATACGGTAAGCTCGACACCGCGAAAAAAGGAAAGCGAAACGGGCAATGGCGTCGAAGCCCCCCACCACGGAGAGAATAGCGTCCCCGGTGTCAGCTTGACCGATTGCGCATGGGCGTACGCATATAAACGGAAGAATAAAAATTGCAAAATTGGCACGACGACAACGATGGCCAATGAGACGATCAACTGGCGAAGCGACACAGAGGTGAAGCGCAACGCCAAGGCAAAGCCTAGGCCAAGCAGCAACAGCTGAACGAGAGGACCGACAAGACGCCAGCGCAATCGGTAGAGCAGCTTGTAGCTGTAGATGGTCTGTTCTTTCAAGAAAGGCCCTCCTTTTCATTGACAGAGTATTATCAAGGATTTATAATGAGGCAAGCAACAAATGAGAATGATTATCAAATTTAATGATTGCTTTTGCTACATTCATCGTACAGCTTTGGAGGCAGCAGAAGCAAGATTTGTTCGAAAACGGGTCGGTGGCTATGCCATCGATTTTGTCTTGGTTCATACACGATGGACGCGCTCAAAGCTTGGCGCATCCAAGTTTTCAAAGAGAGAATGTGAAGCATGAACGTATTGATAACCGGAGGTGCAGGCTTTATTGGCTCGCACCTGTGCAAGTTTTTGTTGGGGCTTGGACACATTGATCGCGTTGTTACCGTCGATTCATTTCACCCCTACTATGACCCGGAAATCAAGCGGCAGCGGGTTGCTGCTATGCGAAGATTTCCCCGTTTTTGCCTGTATGAAACAGATATTTTGGATACCGCTGCCATGCAACGTGTGTTCGAGCGGGAGAAACCGGATACGGTTATTCATCTGGCAGCGATCCCGGGTGTTCGTGGATCGTTACAGGATCCGCTGGCATACGTCGATGTCGATGTGAAAGGTACCGTACAAATGCTGGAATTGGTCAAGCAGTACGGAGTCAAACGGTTGGTTGTCGCTTCATCTTCTTCGGTTTATGGAGAGAGGACCGTCGATCGCCCGTTTCACGAAAGTGATCACGACCTGAATCCCGTCTCGCCTTATGCGGCCAGCAAAGCCGCAGCTGAGCTGTTTTGCCGCAGCTATGCACAGCTGTACGGATTGCATGTAACCGCTCTGCGTTTTTTCACGGTATATGGACCGGGGCAGCGACCAGACATGGCGATTTCCACGTTTTTTCGCATGCTGGAACGCGGGGAAGAGATTCCTCTGTATGACCTTCAGTCAGTACGGGATTACACCTATGTAGACGATATTGTGCGGGGGATCTGGGCGGCAGTTGAACACATGAACGGCTGGCAGGTTTTCAATCTGGGAAGTGGAAGCCCGGTTGGCTTGACTGAACTTGTCGCGCTGATTGAGCGCGTGACGGGGAAGACGGCACGAACGGTACACCACGGGTCCCAATTGGGCGATGTCGGTGGCACCTATGCAGACACGCGCTTGGCGCAACGGGAGCTTGGCTGGTCAGCCCAGGTTTCGCTCCCGGAAGGACTACGCATGTATTACGAATGGATGTTGAAGCAATGAAACGGAAGGTCGTGTTTGTGCTTGCTTGGGGGCTGTTGCTCGTATCGGTGTATTTTGCAATGACCGCTCTCAACGGAAAAGAACTGTGGCTGGCCGCTCAGCGATTGCTGCAGCATGGCTGGCTGCTGTTGGTCATGGCGATATGCTACGCTGTGGCATTCTGGTTGCGAAGCGTGGGTTGGGCCCTGCAGATGGGACAGGCAGGCAGCAACAAGGCAACAGTGGAGCAGCTGTGGCTGTATCATCATATTGGATTGTTTTTGAATCATGTGCTTCCGATCAAGGGCGGGGAACTGGCGCGGGCCGCTTTGCTCAAAACAAGGCACAAGCTGGATTGGGGCACTTCGCTTTATTCCGTTGGGATCAGCCGTCTGCTCGACATGAGCGCGCTGATGGCCATTGCGGCACTGACGATGCTGTGGGTTGCTCCCCATTTGTTTGCCGCTTGGGTCGGTGAAAAGACGGTCTGGTTCTGGCTGCTTTCACCGCTTGCATTGATCGGTGTGTATCTTGTGACAAGGCTTGCCAAACGCAGACAGGACAAGCTGCCCGACATTTTCAGACGATTTCTGGCACAGACGGAGAATGGGCAACGGTGGTGGCTAGCGTTTGGGTGCACACTGCTCGGCTGGGTTTTGGAGGCAGCCGTGATCGGGTCGGTTGTGTTTGGGTTGGGAGGCACCCTTGATGTGGCGCAGGCGCTGTTGATCCACGTATTGACGATTATGGGACAAACCCTGCACGTAACGCCCGGCGGCATTGGGACCTACGAGGCAGTCATGTCAACCTTGCTTGTCCAGGTGGCAGGCTATACCTTGGCCTTTGGCCTACAGGCTGCGATTCTGTCACACGGTTTCAAGTTTGTGTATTCGTTTGTCATAGGTGGCTATGCGGCCTGGCGCCTGTCGTTGTCACCGCTTCGGTTGTATCGCCAGGCTAAGGAAGAAGGAGAAAGGAGATCCCGATGAAAAAAGCATCCAAGTTTGAAAAAGTGGCGGCGCGCTGCTGGAACGTGCTGAACGAAGGAAAGCCGTTTACCCCGGTGTTTGTGATGGGCGTGTTTCTGCTGTACCACTTGGCGGAATGGGGACAGCTTGCCTTCTGGCAGAACGCAGGAACAGCGCTTCTTTGGACATTGCCTATGCTTGCGATTTACTTTTTATATGATTTTCCCCTGCATTTACGGGCCTTTTTATGGATTCCGTTTGCAGGTGCCTATTGGTTGTGGGGGGCACCCGATCTGTATGGGTTATTTGGATTGGCCGTCGGGCTTTATTTCTTTTTTACCGTTATATTCTGGGGAACCATCTATTATCACTTGCGAATTGGCACAACGTTGTGGAATTTTACAAGGTTTTGGAAGCTTGTCCTGAAAAATAGCGATTCTACCAGCGGCAATGCGCAGGAGCAAATCCCCAAGGTGCTGACGCTATTGATCATGTTCGAGTCAGCCTTCCGTCCGCAGACCGTCAACGATTTAGCTGTGAGCGAGCTGCCGCATTTGTATTTTGCAATCGGCGTTGCCCTGTTCAGCTACGTAGTACATCGGCTGCTGTTTACATGGAAGCCAAAGGAATATTCCACGTATACACAAAATGAACAAGCCAAGAAACCTCTTGCCAAGAAGGTGTATATGATAATTATTGACGGCTGCAACAAGGACCGTCTGGCTGTTGCGGATGCGCCGTTTTTGGACTGGCTAAAGAAGCATGGCACGGAATATACGAATATGGAAACGGTCTATCCTGCCAGAACGGTCGTCTGCTTTTCTTCCATGTTTACGGGGACGTATCCGCGCGAGCATGGAATCAAGAGCAACATGGTCTATAAACAGGGGATTTATACGGAAAGTATTTTTGACAGCCTCCGCGCCATCGGGAAAAAAGGAATCATGCTGGCGGTCGCACATCTCGTCGATGCCTTCGGCAAGGATGTGCAGACGTATACAGCGGTTACGAAAAATGATGTCGTCGATACAAAGATCATGAACCGCGCCAAGCAGATTGTGGAGACTGACAATCCAGACTGTTTGATCGTACAGCTGATTGGGACAGACCAGACAGGCCATAGTCGCGGTGTGTTTTATGACGAATATTTGGGCAAAATTGCGGAAGCGGATGCATTGATTGCGGACTTTTACCGATGGCTTGATGAACGTGGCGAGCTGGAGGACGCAGCTTTTATCGTCTGTGCCGACCATGGTCAATCGGATGGAATCGGCGGGCATGGCCATCTGGACGAGGGGGAACGTTTTGTTCCGTTTATCATGCATGGACCGATGATCGAGCAAGGTCTCAAGGTTGATTCCTGGCAATCGCTCGTCTCGGTAGCACCAACCATCGCGTATTTGATGGGCGCACCTTATCCGAAGCAATCGCGCGGACCGGTGCTGATGGACGCGATTACCCCTTCACATGAGCAAACAGGAGAGGAAACGAATGACAAAGCAGCTCTTATATATCGTCATTCCGGCACGCAATGAAGAAGGTGCGATCGGGGAAGTCATTGCCAAGGTTCCGCGCAGCTTTCATCCCGAAATCGAGGTGAAGGTGCTGGTCGTGAATGACGGTTCTACGGACAATACGGTTAACGTTTCATTACAAGCAGGTGCAGACGACATTTATACCATGCCGACCAACACCGGATTGGGAGCGGCGGTTCGTGCAGGACTACGGGAGGCGTACGAGCGCGGTGCGGACTATGCGGTCATGATCGATGCCGATAATGAGTACCCGGCTGAGCAGATTCCGGATGTGGTCGCCCCGCTCATCGAGGATGAAGCGGATTATGTGATGGGTTCCCGTTTTATGGGTACAATAAAAGGCATGAGACTGCATCGACGCTGGGGAAATTATGTGTTTACGCTGATCCAGATGATTCTGTTGCGGCGATTTATTTACGACGGCCAGTCCGGGATGCGTGCGTTTAACCGGGCAGCGCTGGCTGATCTGGAAATCATTCACGATTACAACTATGCCCAGGTCATGACGCTGAATCTGGTGCGCAAAGGCTACCGCATGAAGGAGATACCGATTCGCTACCAGGTACGGACGACAGGTACCTCGTTTATTCGCTTCCGGGCCTATTTGTCAAAAGTGCTTCCCGCTATCTGGCGCGAGATGAGAAGACCTGTCCATTCGGGACGCAAAGGAGGAGGCGCGTTTCTTGTGCCGACGCAATCTGACACTGATCTTGCCTACAGGCATCAGCCGCGATCAAAGTAAAGCGAGCCGAAAGCTCGGCGAATGGGGAGTTCGTCTGCTTACGGACAACCAGAGACAGAATGGCATGACTGAGGCTTGCGGCTTGCTTGTGGAAGGATCGGAAAGCAGCTTACCCGCGTATCGGGAACAAATCGAACACTATGCAAAAGCAAATCGCATGACGGAGAATGCACCGTTTTTGGTTCTCATCCCAGGGGATGGCGAATGGGTCTCCTCCGGACTGGCTGATCGGCTTCATCAGGAATATGCGGCGCATCATGTGGAAGTGGTGCGCCTTTTGTTTATGGAAAATGGCGAGCGTGCCATCATCGGCGGATCAGTAGAGGGCTATTGGGTTACGTTCTTGCGCCGTTTGGCGGCCCGGCATCGGGTGATTTCGCTTGTTTGTCGAAGGGCTGAGGTCGATGAAATGGCGTTCCAGCATAGACGCTATCTGTTGCAGAAGCAGCGCTTTTTCCTGGAGATGGCAAACCGTTGCGAGGCCCATTCACTACGGCTGGAAGTGATCGCACAAGGCTTAGGCATGGATGAACGCATCGGGCAAGAATGGCTCTGCCGTGACACAAGCATAGACCGCATGATCCCGGTTGGACAGGGGGAGGGAGCGGATTGCCAGAACTGGCTGGAAATGAACATGCAGCAGCACATATCCGACTTTGTTCCCGCCCATGTGCTCATTTGTGGCAAAAAACATCAGATTGACAGACTGTCTGCATGGATTCAGAAGCATAACCGACAGATCCAAACGAGCGTGTATGTGGTGGAGAATCAGGAAAAGACGAATGAATCACCCGCATGGACGGATAGATCTTCAGGTTTTACTCTTATGTTAGAGCAAGCCGATCTCCTCGTGATCGCTGCTTGGGACAACGTGTTGCAGGAGCTTGACTTGCAACAAATCAAACAACGAATGCGCCAGCCGGTAGTGCTTGATGCGGTATCCCTTTTTCCTCGACAGGAGGCGGACCTGCATCAGATCACATACATGACATATGGCCAAAACACGAACGTTAGGAATGAAAATTATACTGAAAGGAGATAATGGTGGTAGAATAAGGAAGGGAGCCCCGAATGTCATGATGCATGTTGCCCAGAAGTGCATCGTCTGTGGTGAAGAACGTTCAGCCGGGATCGCGATCTGTGAACAGTTTATTTGCCAGTCATGCGAACAAGAGATGGTAAAGACGGATGTACGCGATGAAAAATACCCGTTTTTTATCAGGCAGATGAAGCAGATTTGGTTCAAAATGGAGGCATAAGACCAAGTGAAACAAAAGGCATCGGCTGAGCGGCTGATGCCTTCATTCTTTCAACATGTCCGACTCATTCGTGTTACAATATTCCTAGAATCAAGGACAAGGATGTGACAGACGAGTGCGCCATCGGACAGATGCTTTTTTGAAAAGACAAAGACGAGCACCGCTGTATGAAGCGCTCGTGGCACACCAGAAGCGCCACCCGCATTCCTTTCATGTTCCCGGGCACAAATTCGGGACGAGCTTCGATAATGAGGGGCTGGAACGGTATGCAAGAGTGCTCGAGCTGGATGTAACGGAAATTACGGGGATGGATGACCTCCATCAGCCGGAAGGAGTAATTGCGGAGGCGCAGGCGCTCGCTGCAGAGGCGTTCCATGCAGAGGAGACGTTTTTTCTGGTAGGCGGCAGTACCTCGGGCAAAATCGCGCTCAACATGGCCCTCAGTCAGCCCCGGGCCAAAAATTTGGTGCAGCCCA
>JBLNEJ010000033.1:0-7195 GCA_050262535.1 Clostridia bacterium | reverse complement strand
GCAACGATCTCGGAAATCTCTTGTGTGATCGCAGCTTGACGTGCACGGTTGTAGAACAGCGTTTGCTTGTTAATCATATCCGTCGCGTTGTCAGTTGCATTACCCATCGCTGTCATACGGGCGCCATGCTCTGAAGCTTTTGCATCCAAAAGCGCACTGTAGACCAATGTTTCTGCATACTGAGGCAACAGAACTGCCAGCACTTCTTCGGAAGAAGGCTCGTATTCATAGCTGGTACCTTGTGCTGCACTCTCAACCGGTTCCAATGGAAGCAATTTATCCACAGTTGGAATCTGAGAAATTGCACTTTGGAAACGGTTGTAGCATAGGTACAGCTCATCGATCTTCTCTTCAGCAAAGAGAGCTACGGCTGCGCTGGCAACCTTTTTAATGTCGGCAAAATTAGGGTTTTCCGGCAATCCAATGACTTCTTCAATCACAGGATAATTGCGTTTCTTAAAGAAATCGCGACCTTTGCGACCGATTACAAAGAGAACGTACTCATCCTGAGACTTGTGCTTCTCATTGATCGATTGCAACACCTTACGAATCATGTTCCCGTTATAGCCACCAGCCTGACCGCGGTCAGAAGTGATGACGATATAGCCGGTCTTTTTCACCGGGCGAACCTGCAACATCGGGTGCTTGGAGCCGGACGTACCGCTGGCAATGCTTGCGATCACTTCCTGGATTTTGCGTGTATACGGACGTGCCGCTTCCGCCTTATCCTGTGCACGGCGAAGTTTCGCTACAGACATCATCTTCAGTGCCTTGGTAATTTGGCGCATGCTTTTAAAGCTATTGATACGGCGCTTAATCTCTTTCAATCCTAGAGCCACTCGTTTTCACCACCTTGGGGACGCATACCGGGAGGAATCCCCACCCGGCATGCAAAAGATGTCTGTTGAGAGCAAAATTAACGGCTTACAGCAAAGCCCTTCTTGAACTCTTCGATCGCTGCATTCAAATCAGTTTCAGCAGGCAAATCTTTTGTCGTGCGGATGTGTTCCAACAGTTGTGGCTTGTTGGATTCGATAAACGCCAGCAACTCTTTTTCGAAACGAGTTACATCGCCAACAGGAATATCGTCAACATAGCCTTTTGTTGCCATGTAAATCGCAATTACTTGCTTTTCAACTGGCATTGGATCGTTATTGCCTTGTTTCATGACTTCCACCAGACGTTGACCACGAGTCAAACGCGCTTGTGTTGCTTTATCCAAGTCGGAACCGAACTGCGCGAACGCAGCCAGCTCACGATATTGTGCCAATTCAAGCTTGAGTGGACCCGCAACTTTTTTCATTGCCTTGATCTGTGCCGCACTACCTACGCGGGATACGGAGATACCGGCGTTAACCGCTGGGCGCTGACCTGCGTTGAACAAGTCGGTCTCAAGGAAGATCTGACCATCCGTAATGGAGATTACGTTGGTTGGAATATAAGCGGATACGTCACCTGCTTGTGTCTCGATGAATGGCAATGCAGTCAAGGAACCTGCGCCCAGATCATCGGACAGCTTCGCTGCGCGCTCCAGCAAACGGGAGTGCAAGTAGAATACGTCACCTGGGTACGCTTCGCGGCCTGGAGGACGACGGAGCAACAGAGACATTTCGCGGTATGCAGCCGCTTGTTTGGACAAGTCATCGTATACGCAGAGGACGTGTTGTCCTTTGTACATGAAGTACTCACCCATGGATACGCCTGTGTATGGCGCCAGGTACAGCAATGGTGCTGGATCAGAAGCAGTCGCGGATACAACGATGGTGTAATCCAGCGCGCCGTGCTTACGCAGTGTTTCCACTACGCCTGCAACAGTCGATTGCTTTTGGCCGATCGCAACGTAGATACAAATCATGCCGTTGCCTTTTTGGTTGATGATCGTGTCGAGCGCAACAGATGTTTTACCTGTTTGACGGTCACCGATGATCAACTCACGCTGACCACGACCGATTGGAATCATCGAGTCAATCGCTTTGATACCGGTTTGCAGCGGCTCATGTACGGATTTACGCGCCATAACGCCTGGTGCACCGCTTTCGATTGGACGGAACTCGGTAGTGTTTATCGGACCCAAACCATCGATCGGTTGACCGAGCGGGTTAACGACACGGCCGAGCATCGCTTCGCCTACAGGCACTTCCATGATGCGGCCTGTACGTTTTACGCTGTCGCCTTCTTTGATATCGCGGAAAGGACCAAGAATAACGACACCCACGTTGTCTTCTTCAAGGTTAAGGACCATACCCATTACGCCGTTTTGGAATTCGAGCAGTTCCCCCTGCATCGCTTTTTCCAAACCGTGCACACGAGCAATACCGTCACCTACTTGGATAACCGAACCGACGTCTACTACTTCAATTTCAGCTTTATAGTTAGCAATGCGCTCTTTCAAGAGCGAGCTAATTTCTTCAGGTCTGATTGCACTCACGTAAATGTCACCCCATTCATCAGAAACGTCTTATAATTGGTGCGCGAACTGTTCCAATTTGCGCTTGATGCTGCCGTCATACAGACGGTCGCCAATTCTTACAACTACGCCACCGAGGATTGTTGGATCTACTACCGTTTGAACACGAAGGGTTTTGTTCACCTTCTTGCCGAATTCGCTGGCCAATACAGCCTGCTCTTCATCATTCAACGGTTTCGCTGTCGTTACGATCGCATCCGCAATGCCACGTTCTCCATTGGCAATAACCACATAAGAGGCAACAATGTCGGCGAGAGCCGATTCGCGATCGTTTTCAATCAACAAGTTCAAGAAGTTCAAGGTTTCAACTGCTACGTTTTTACCAAACAGGTCGCTAACCAATTGTTTCTTCGACTCAGGAGCAATTTGCTTATGAGTCAAAATCTTGCTCAGCTCTGTGTTTTCGTTCACCGCAGCAACGATGCTTTTTGTTTCAGTTTCAATCTGGTCGATCAGTCCACGCTCTTTTGCTACTTCGAACAATGCGCGCGCGTAACGTTTTGCAACACCGCTACTCATAAGCGATCTCCCGCTTGTTTCAGGAATTGGTCAACGGTGCTCTTTTGAGCAGCCTCATCCAGTTCCTTCTCAATGATTTTGGATGCCAGCATAACGGACAGGCCTGCCATTTGATTGCGCAGTTCCGATTTTGCTTTCTCCACTTCAAGCGCCAGATTCGCGCTCGCATCCGCTTTCAAACGTTCAGCGGAAGTTTTTGCTTCTTCAACGATGCGAGCAGCTTCTTCGCTTGCTTGCTTCGCTGCACGGTCGAGAATCGCTTTGGATTCTTGACGTGCTTCATCCAGCAGACGACGCTGTTCAGCCAAGAGCTTTTCTGCTTCTTGACGGTTGCGTTCTGCACCGGAGATTTCGCTTTCAATATGTTGACGACGCTTTTCCATCACTCCTAGCGCTGGACCCAATGCGAACTTGCGAACAAGAGCCAACAGCAAGAGGAAGATGATGAGTTGGAATAATAACGTTCCCCACTCGAGAGATACAGTACCCAAGTCTAGCATATGTTTCACTCCTTCCGGTCTAACAGGAGAATCTCAGTGCATTTCCTATAATCATTACTTTACATAAGAGAGGCGAAGGTCTAGCCCCCGCCATTGCAGCCCTAAAAAAGAGCTTATTTATTCATGAATACGAATGCCATAGCAACAGCGATGATTGGAACCGCCTCTACGAGACCCAGACCCAAGAACATGAGACCCATCAGGGAACCACGAGCTTCAGGTTGACGAGCAACACCTTCGATAGTGGATTTGATAACCAAGGAGTTACCGATAGCCGCACCTACAGCAGCAAGACCAAACATGATACCAGCAGCAAACAAACCAGTCATTACAAATTACCTCCCTAAATTGTTCATTAAGATAGTTGTTGTTTCCATCAAATCAGGGTAAATGAAGTTTAGTGGTCTTCATTCACTTTTTGCGAGATGTACACCATTGTCAGCGTAGTGAAAATGTACGCCTGAATGGAACCGACGAATACAGAGTAGCCCAGCCATACAACCAACGGAGCAGCAGCCACTACCATACCAGCGCCCAGAAGCACAGAGATCAATACCTCACCAGCAAAAATGTTACCAAATAGACGCAACGGAAGTGTCAGCGGCTTGATGATGAAGTCCTCCATCAAGTGCAGCAGCAGCATCAGCGGATGAGGTTGTACATAGTGCTTGAAGTACTTCCCTACACCCTTGCTCATACCAAGGTAATGCGAGTAAAGCAGCACAGCGATTGCCAACGCAAAGGTTACGGACGGAGTCGCTGTCGGTGATTTCCACCAGCCCACTGGCATTCCGTGATCACTTGCCAGCTCTTCTTTAATCATCTCTTCCTTTGCATGAGCCGCCTCCGGAGTTCCGGAGAGGGTCAGCATGTCCATAAACCGTTCGCTGATTTCCCCATGATAGGTAGTGGTGACGTTCAGAATCAAGCCCAGTTGGTTACCACAGAAAATGTAAAGGAAAACTGTTAAGCCAAGCGCAACCACTTTGGATGCATATTTGGGTTCCATAAAGTTGCCGGAAATTCCTCGAATGAAGTCGATTACCCATTCGATAAAGTTCTGTGCTCCGCGTGGTACACCAGCAGTCATTTTGCGCGTAAAACCAAACACCAGTAAGAAAACGACAAGTGCGGTTACCACCATCATAATCATAGTCGGAATGTCAAACACCATACCCAACCATTCAAAACGCGGAGATAAATGCATCTAATTCACCCCTTTCTATCGACAAGATTTTGTAAACAGTCATGTGGATGTAACGGATAACACCTAATCTATTTAAAGGAGCGATAAACGAATAGAATACTTACCAATTGAATGAGGAAAAGTCCGATCAAAGCACCAGACAGGACAAAAATCTCGGGGAAACGAACCGTTAAATAAGCGACAAACGCTACCATTACAAATCGTTGAAGCATCCCTGTACCACGTGCTCGGGAGCCAGGCGTCGTTGTTTTCCACGCCTTGCTGAACAAAACCGCTCCATTGATCGTACTTGCAAACATACCGGTAAAGACACTTTGCAAAAAGACCCTATGCTCAGGCAACAGTGCCCAGAGTATCACGCAACCTGCCATAAAAAAGAATGCGTAGCGAAACGTTTGGCGCATTGCTGCTGTAAACTCTTGCATGTTTTGTCTCCTAACTGGCTCCTTACAAATACGAGCGAATCAAGCGATATACGCTGTACACACCTACTCCCAATCCGAGAAACAGCCCCACCATCATGCACCAGGGGCTTGTCAGAAATTGCCGATCAAGATATTGGCCAAACCAGACGCCAGCCATGACACAAATCGCCAAATCGATCCCGATGAAGCTGACAAAGATGATGGCTTGCCACGGGTTATCCAGTTTCGACATCGCGTCAATCTCCTTTCGACATAAGGAGAGGGCATGCGGTCACACCCTTTGCCCTCATCCATATTAACGAACAATTATCAGCTTTGTCAACTTCCAGTCTGCCTGTACACAAACCGTTCACAATTGAGTCAAATCTTCTCAATTATTGTCGCTACACCTTGCCCGCCACCGATGCAAAGTGTTGCCAATCCGTATTTTTTGTCTTGCTTGATCAACTCATGCACGAGCGTCACGAGAATGCGTGCTCCGCTTGCCCCGATCGGGTGTCCGAGAGCGATCGCCCCGCCGTTGACGTTCAATTTGGAACGGTCAAATTCAAGCTCCTTGCCAACCGAAAGCGACTGTACGGCAAACGCCTCATTCGCCTCAATCAGATCGATATCCGTCATCGACAGCCCCGCCTTCTCCAGCACACGCTTGGTCGCCGGCACAGGGCCGATCCCCATGATGCTTGGGTCTACCCCGGCACTTGCATTCGCCACGATGCGAGCCAACGGCTTCAAGCCGAGTTCATCTGCCTTTTCGCGGGACATAATCAAGAGAGCTGCCGCCCCGTCATTGATTCCCGATGCATTGCCTGCCGTAACGCAGCCGTCCTTCTTAAAGGCAGGACGCAGCTTGCCAAGCGATTCGGCGGTAACACCTGCACGCGGGAATTCATCAGTCGCAAACAGGACCGCTTCTCCTTTTTTCTGGGGAATCGCAACCGGCACGATCTCATCCCGAAACCGACCTGAAGCAATTGCGGCAACCGCTTTTTCCTGACTCCAGGCAGCGAATTCATCCTGTTCTTCCCGCGAGATCTGGTACTTCTCGCCAAGATTCTCGGCTGTAATGCCCATATGATAATCGTTAAAGGCACACCACAGACCATCGCGGATCATGGAGTCCACTACCTTTTGATCTCCCATCCGGTAGCCGGTGCGCGCCCCTTCCATTAAGTATGGTGCCTGACTCATATTTTCCATACCGCCGGCAATAATCACGTCGGAATCTTCTGCGAGGATGGATTGCACAGCCAGATGGACGGCTTTCAATCCGGAACCGCAAACCTTGTTGATTGTCATAGCCGGGACCGCATGCTCAAGGCCCGCTTGTATCGCTGCCTGCCGGGCAGGATTTTGCCCCAATCCCGCTTGCAGTACATTGCCCAATATCACTTCGTCTACTTGCCCTTTGGCTACGCCGGCTCTTTCCAATGCAGCTTCGAGTACAATGGCTCCAAGCTTGGTTGCTGGAATATTGGCCAAGCCCCCTTGAAAATTCCCGATGGCTGTCCGTACCGCACTGACGATGACGACTTCCTTTTTACTCATCATTTCCACTCCCCGCATGAATGATGTGAAGCTTTCCAACCAGATGTGGTTTGTCGCTATTATATTGAACAACAGTTACAAACCTTCATGACATTTTCGTCAAAAAAAGCCCCGCTTCCTCCATGTCAGAGAGAGCGGGGCTGAACGGTACTGCTACTTCCTTTCCAAAATGCGGTAGAGTGCTACCACATATACGGCGCGGGTTGTCGGCTTGTTTGGCTCAAAGCGTCCATTCAGACTGTCCATCAGCCCCAAACCAGAAATGTTGTTGATAGCCGTTGCAGCCCATTGCGGCCACGACTTCTTGTCTGTCGGCACTTGCGCCGGTTTGGCTTTCTTTTGCAGAATGCGGTCGAGGATAACCGCTGCCTCTGCCCGGCTTACTGGTTGGTCCGGGCGGAACGTTTTGTCCGGATAGCCCTTGACCAAGCCCTTGCTCATGGCAACCTGTACCGCTCCCTGCGCATAGGCCGGGACCGTATCCTTGAAGGAAAGCGCCGGTTTTTGCGGGAGTTCCCAATTGAATACG
>JBLNEJ010000032.1:0-3204 GCA_050262535.1 Clostridia bacterium | reverse complement strand
CGCTCCCCATGTGCTGATGGTCCCCTTGCACAAAATGCCCGGCCAACGACCTCGCAAGCTCTGGGGAAATCAACGTTTCCCCCTGGGCAACACGTCGGATGCTATCCAGCAGCTCCGCAGGCGGAATCGACTTGCGCAGATATGCTTCCGCACCGTAGTGAAGCGCTTCGGCAGCGCGCTCAAGCTCGGCAAACCCGGTCAGAAGGATTACTTTCGTCTGCGGAAAGCGCTGCTTGATTTCCTTGGCCGCTTCCCCTCCGTCAAGCTCCGGCATATGCACGTCCATGACGACTACCTCTGGATTGGTTTGTTCGCATAGCTCCACGGCCTGCTTGCCGTTTTCAGCCGTCCCGACAATGTGCACGCCTCGCTCCCGCTTCAGCAGTTCTGTCAAGCTCTCCCGGACAAGCTCCTGGTCATCTGCAACCAGAATGCGAACCGTTTCAGCCTCGATTGCTGGCAGCGGCACCTGACAACGCACCGTCATCCCGCGATCAAGAAACGATTCGAGCTTCAGGGTCCCTTGAGCAGCGGCAAGCCGTTCCTGCATCGCGGTCAGCCCAAATCCCATGCGCAAGTCTCTCGTCCCTTTTCCATCATCCTCGACTACCAGCTCCACACTCTCCCCAGAAAAATAGACAGATGCGCGAATTCGCCTGGCCCGGCCATGACGGATCGCGTTGGTCAGTGATTCCTGCAAGCACCGGATCAACAGCAACTTGATCGAAGCCGGAACAATCCGCACTTCCCCATTGACTGAAAAAACCACTTCGGCCGATGTGTTTTGGCCAAAATCCTCTACGATCTTGCCCAGCTGCTCCACGAGCGGCAAGTCCAGCTCAGACGGCTTCAGTTCGTGCACAACCCCTCGCGCCGCTTCAAGACCACTTCGCAGTGTGTGCAGAAGCTGTGTCAGCTTTTCCTTTGTTTGGGCTGACTCCGCCTCCGCGCGCACCGTCTCAAGCCCCATAATGACCGAGGTGAACGTATGCCCGATGGAGTCGTGCAGATCAGCTGAAACGCGATTCCGCTCCTCCTTGCGCGTAAGCTGCTCTACTTGCCTGGCGTAGTGCTGAACCTGCTTGCGGGAGGACACCAGCTGGTTCATCATCCAGCCCACAGCAAATGCGAAAATGCTGTCGATCATCCCTGACGCCGCTTCCCTCATCGCAAGATCACCCAATCCTGCTATCAGCACCGGGAAAACACAGACAAACAGCGGGGCAGACCAGAGATAGGACCGTCCCTGGCTGTAGAAGCCTGCCATCAGAATAAACAGGTTGCCGACAACATCCGGGTACCCCATCACCGTTAAAGCGACGACCAGTGACCCGCTAAAGATGAATTCGGTCAGCAAATAAAGTGTCTGCGACACCTTCAATGAAATCATCGGCACCAGATAGACAAGCAGCGGCCATACAAAAACAAGTCCATAAAACAGAACGCCGTCCTGCCGTTGAAACGACGTAACATCCAAAATTCCCACAACAATTCCAACAAACCAAACCGTTCGCCAAATCATCAAAACGAATTCTTGCCAATTTTCCTTCTCAAGCCTTTGCAGCAATGATGACATACCGTTCCTCACTCCATTTGGCAAAATCAGCCCTCATTTTACCATTTTCAAGAAGCATTCGTAAAATGGATCCGCACGTTAAAGGACAAAGCGCCATCGCTGAAACCAAACCTTTACAGATGCGAGTTTTTGCAGTATGCTCATTATGCGTTCGTTAGTTTAAACATTTAAACCAATAGAGTGGATGTGGAGGAGAACTTTATGAAAAAAATAGTGCTCATTCTCGGCCATCCGGCTTCCGACAGCTTTAACCGTGCCCTGCTTGATGCTTATAAACGGGGCGCCTTGTCGCAGGGGGCCGAAGTCCGGGAGCTTCATCTCGGTGAAATGTCCTTTGATCCCAATTTGGCTTTCGGCTACCGAGGGTCACAGCCGCTTGAGCCGGATTTGGTCCAAGCCCAGGAGCTGATCCGCTGGGCCGAGCATCTAGTGTTTTTTTATCCGAGCTGGTGGGGAACGATGCCTGCTCTGCTCAAAGGGTTTATCGATCGCGTGTTCCTGCCCGGCTTTGGCTTCAAGTACCGAAAAGGGTCCTCGCTTTGGGACAAGCTGCTGGCCGGGCGCACTGCTCGTTTGGTTGTGACGATGGATGCCCCTGTCTGGTATTATTATCTTGTACAAGGTCGTCCCGGGCACAAGGCAATGAAGCAGGCGATTCTCGAATTTTGCGGAATCAAGCCGGTCCGGGTCACGAACATCGCGGAGGTGCGCAAATCATCCGATGCCCTGCGCAGCAAATGGCTGAGCCAGGCAGAGAATCTCGGAAAACGGATGATCTAGGCACCGCTGAACCTGAATGGAGTTGAAACCATGTCTGATTGTACCGAGCAGTCATGCTCTCCGTTAAGCCTGGAGCAATTCCAGCAATGCACCCCCTTGTTTCAAGCGCTCGGCGACCCTGCTCGCCAGCAAATCATCCTGCTTCTCGGGCAACATCCTCAACTGAATGTGAAACAGATTACCGAGCAATCGAAGCTCTCGCGACCCGCTATTTCACATCATCTCAAGCTGCTGCGTGATGCCAAGCTGGTTACCGTTGTGGAAAAAGGCACCGAGAACCTGTACTCGCTTGATATCGAGCCTGCCTTGGCTCAACTCAAGGAATTGATTCAAGCGATCGAGGCCGAGTGCAGCGGGGGCTGATACAAGAAGACCGTGCCTGGCATCCTGCCGCACGGTCTTTTGCTTGGCTTATGAGGAGACATTCGTCATGTAGCGATAGACAGCCTGTCCGATTTTCGCCAGCGCGTCGAGCGCCGAGAACGGTTCAATGTCTTTGGACAGCACCGTGATGATCACGCTTCTGTCCCCGGCATACAAGATCCCCGCATCGTGCTGCCGCCCCGTATCCCAGCCCGGTTTATGGGCCATCTCCCAGAGCACGGGACTGCCGATGACCGGTGACGCCGATTCGGGCAAATAGGCGGGCAGCCCGTTGCGCACCTGCTGTTTTTTCATGATGTCGATCATTTGCGAGCAAGCGTGATAGGAAACATAACGTCCATTCGCCAGCGTCTTGAGCAGCTCGTTCACATCGGATGCCGTAATCTCGTTTACGCCCTGGCGCTTGGCCGGGTAGACGCAGCACTTGTTGAAAAAGTGACTCTCTTTCATGCCGGTCTCCCGCA
>JBLNEJ010000031.1:0-4886 GCA_050262535.1 Clostridia bacterium | reverse complement strand
TCTTCACGCGCTTGTGCTTTTCGATTTTGGACAACTCGTCCGAAACGTGGATCGACATCTCGCGAGTTGGCGCTAGTTCAAGAACTTGCACCTTATCATTGTCTATATCTACTTTTTGGAGAAGCTGGATACCGAATGCCGCCGTTTTACCCGTTCCGGTCTGCGCTTGACCGATCAAATCGCGTCCGGTCAACGCCAACGGAATGACTTGGGCCTGGATCGGCGTCGCTTCTTCGAATCCCATATCCGAAATGGCCCGAGTTAAAGAATGGTGCAGCTCAAAATCAAAAAAAGTTTTCACTCAAAATTGCTCCTTTACAGCCAAGTGTCACAGAATGTCTATTCTATCATATGAATGTCATAAAAGAAAGCTACTTGCGCGGTCTAACTTCAAAAATTGCAAATTTTAGGTAATGCCCTTCATCTGCCCCGCTGATTTGCGGGTGGTCTTTCCCTGCTCCACGCCACTCAACGAGGCGCAAAATTTTCTTTGCATCCGATGCCGCTTCCTGAATCGTTTCCAAAAACAGCTCCTCTGACATGTGATAGGAGCAGGAAGCCGTCACCAGAAAACCTCCGGGACGAACGAGCTTCAATCCATGCAGATTGATGTCCTTGTAGCCTCGGCAAGCCCCTTTGACAGCGGAGCGCGATTTGGCAAACGCCGGAGGATCGAGAATGACCACATCCCACGATTTTCCAGCCTCAACCGCTTCACGCAAATAGTCGAACGCATTGGCTACGACGAAATCGACACGGTGTAAAAATCCGTTTTGCGTAATATTGCGGCGTGCAGTCTCAATCGCATGCTCGGATATGTCCAGGGCAGTTACTTTTTTCGCTCCGTGCTTGCATGCGTTGAGCGTGAAAGAGCCGGTATGGGTAAAGCATTCCAGCACCTCGGCGCCATCCCAGAACGGATTTTTGATCACTTTCCCCCGTTTGTCTACGGGAACGAGCGCGCCGTCTTCTCCAGTCTGCATGGTGATGCCGTGCGATGCCCCCCACCCCTTCATCAGCGGTGCGATGGAAGCGCGGTTTTCCCTTTGGTCGTAGAAAAAGCCCGTTTTTTGCCCTTCCACGATGTCGACGACGTAGGAGAGGCCATTTTCGGCGATGGTTACTTCACGCGGGCATTCCCCATACATCACTTCCTTCCCTTGCTCGAGGCCCTCGAGTTCACGCACAGGTACGTCGTTGCGCAAATAAATGCCGGTCGGTTTGAATACCTCGACCAGTGCATCGCGAATCAGCTCGCGGCGAAGCTCCATTCCCAACGATAAAATTTGGACAACCAGAATATCGTTGTAGCGGTCGACGATCAGTCCAGGGAGAAAATCCGCTTCACCATATACAACACGGCATGCCTCCGGGTTGCTGACAAAGCGTGCGCGATACTGCGCTGCCTGCCCAATCCGTCGGATGAAAAAGTCGAGGTCGATTTCTTCCTTCGGATCATAGCTCATCACCCGCACCATGAGCTGGGAGTTTGGGTTAATGTAGCCTTTCGCCAGAAAATGGCCTTGGTGGTTGACGATCTCCACAATGTCCCCTGGGAGATACTCTCCTGCTACCTCTTGAATTTCTGACTGATATATCCAAGGATGCCCGTTTTCCAGTCTTTTTTTTCGGTTTTTCACCAAGGTAACCTTTGCCATGTCGCTGTTGCCTCCTTGTCATGCCTGTCTTAGTCCAAGCATAACGTTATAATATCTTGTCATGAGAGGAGGGAGAGGCGCTTGTCACCTGTCTACCAGATTGCCGTCCCCTTTGCCCTCGGGCTTCTCTTTTTTTTGGTCGGTATGTATGCCATGCGCATCGGCTTTCACCAGCTTGCCGGAAAACGCATGGAGGACATGCTGTTGCGCTTTACGCGAACCCCGCTGCACAGCTTCTTCTCGGGGCTCGTTTCCACATTCGTGCTGCAAAGCTCAAGCGCAGTTACCGTGCTGACCATCGGCTTGACGCAAGCGGGGATCATCCGCTTTCCCCAGACGATCGGCATCATTCTCGGAACCAACATTGGGACGACGGTTACGACACAGCTCGTTGCGTTGCGCCTGGAGGACCTGGCTGTACCGATGCTTTTGCTCGGTGTCGTCTTCTGGCTGCAACCAAGGAGATTGTTTCGCAACATCGGTCTGATCATCGCAGGCTTTGGCCTGATTTTTCTCGGCATCGATACGATGCAGATCATGACCAAGCCGCTCGCCCAGTCCGAGACGTTCCGGCAACTGTTTCTGGAAAGCAGCCATTCCATCTGGATCGGTCTGGTTACAGGCATCATGTTCTCTGGCCTGATCCACAGCAGCTCGGCCACGATTGCCATCACAATGGGTTTGATGACCAGCGGAGTCATGCACATGGATACGGCGCTTGCGATTGTCCTTGGAGCCAATGTCGGCACCTGCTTCACGGCCCTGATCGCCAGTATCGGAACAAACCGTCCTTCCAAGCAGGTTGCATGGTTCCATACGTTGTTTAATCTTGCCGGGGCGGTTGCCTTTATTCCTCTGTTACCAAGTCTGTCCGAAATGTCCGCCTGGTTGTCAGCCGATCCCGCCAAACAGATCGCCCATGCACAAACCATCTTCAATGTGACCTGTTCTCTCGTTGCTTTGCCATTTGTGTCACTGATGGCTCGCTGGATGGAGTGGATTATCCCAGACGGAACGGGATCAGGCAGAGTGACGTAATGACACCTGCCAAAATCATCGCCAGCGTCGACGCTGCAACTTGTTGCTGCTCGTCACGGGTAAACCCGGCCGTACCGATGGCATGTGCCGTCGTACCTACAGCGATTCCAACCGCCCACGGGTCTTTGACACCGATCGTTTTCAGCAGGCTTCTGGCCATGCTTGCACCAATCAAACCCGTTCCGGCGGTAAACAGGGCGGCAAGCGAAGGAGTCCCCCCGATCGCCGCTGCCAGCTCTACAGAGATCGGCGTCGTCACCGATTTAGTCAGCATGCTAAGCAGAACGACCCGGTCACTGCCAAAAAAACCAAGGATCGCCCAAACGATTGCAAGCGACATACCGCAACCTACACCTACACCGAGCAGGATGCCTGCCCACAGCTTCCTTAGCTCCTGCAGCTGCTTTGCCAGCGGCACGGCCAACGCGACCGTTGCAGGGCCAAGCCAGACCGAGATCCACTTCCCGCCTGCGGCATATGCCTCCCAATCCCCACTGACCAAATACCATACCACGCCGATCAAGACTGAGGATGCGACAATAGGATGAACATATTTCAGTCTATTTGAAAACTGGCGCGTCAGTGCATACGCTGCTATCGTGATCAGGATTGCCACAACGCTAAGCATGGAAAATCTCCTTTTCTTCCGAATTGGCATGTGCTTGACTTGCTTTCCTGTTTGCACGTTTCATAAACCGCTCCATCACTGTCCCGGACACCGTCATGACAAGCGCTGTACCAAGTGTCAAAGCAAGCAGGATCGACCAAGGATTATCCGCGATGATATGGAGCTGTTGACTGACTCCCACCATGATTGGGACGAAAAACAACAGCATATGTTTCATCAAAAATGAAGCCGCTTTTTCAACGACGGCGAGCTTGATCCAGCCTGCTGCCAAACAGACAACAAGCAGTAGCATGCCAAGCAGATTCCCGGGAATGGGCACGTGCAGCCATTGGTTCCCGAGCACGCCGAGCCCCCAGAACGCAAAGATGATGAGCCATCCTCTCATCCCCATCTCCCCCCATCACGATGCTCTCTCTAAACAAACATTTCGCCATACGGCTAGCGAAAACGAAAAACCCGACCCTTTTCGGTCGAGTTTTTTTGCATCCTAGTAGCCACTTCCAGAAGCTGCTTCGCCAGACACAATGGAAACACCTGCACTGGCTCCGATGCGGGTTGCCCCTGCCTCAATCATAGCCAATGAGGTGGCGCGGTCGCGCACGCCGCCCGATGCCTTGACGCCGATGTCCGCTCCAACCGTCTTGCGCATCAGCGCGATGTCTTCCACAGTCGCACCGCCCGGACCAAAGCCTGTCGACGTTTTCACATAGTCTGCTCCCGCTTCAACACTAAGCTTGCAGGCTGTTACCTTTTCCTCGTCAGTCAAAAGTCCGGTTTCGAGAATCACTTTGACCAGATTGCCACCGGCTGCTGCGACAACGGCCGCTACATCGGCCTTCACCAGATCAAGCAGATTCGATTTCAAAGCGCCTACGTTGAGCACCATATCGATCTCAGTCGCTCCGTTTGCTACCGCGTCGCGGGTTTCCGCAGCCTTTGCTTCCGCTGTCGTCGCTCCGAGTGGAAACCCGACAACCGTGCAAACCTTCACATCTGTTCCGTTGAGAAGCTCTGCACAACGCTTCACCCAGGTTGGATTGACACAGACCGAAGCAAAATCGTACTGCTTCGCTTCCGCGCACAGCTTGTCAATCATATCGGCCGTTGCCTCCGGCTTTAACAACGTGTGGTCGATAAATTTGTTCAGTTTCATCCGATTACACCTCTACCCCAAAATGACGTAATGCCAATTGTAATACGCTGTCGTTATTGGCATATCCTTTTTGCTGCTGGTCCTGCCAGGCAGCTTCGGGGAGGCGCCAATGAACCTCGTTGATTTCTTCGAGCTGTGCCACTACCTTACCCGAGGTCGCTTCGATCAGGTAGTAATGCACTTCCTTCTCGATTTTGGCTGCGCTTTGCGGATGGGTGTATGTGTAGTGAATCACTTGCAGCGGCTTGACGATCTGCCCCTTGATCCCCGTTTCTTCCAGCACCTCGCGCAACGCAGTCTGCTCAAGCGTTTCCCCTTGCTCCTGCTTGCCCTTGGCCAATGTGCGCTTCCCATACCGGTCTTCGATCATCAGGAAGTAAAGCTGACCATCCTCTTGCTTGTATACAAC
>JBLNEJ010000030.1:0-9334 GCA_050262535.1 Clostridia bacterium | reverse complement strand
AGCAGTCACAATTGGTTATCGTTGAAGGCGCAACCCACAGCTTCATGGAGCATCTTGACGTCATAGAAAACAGGGCGATTGAATGGTTTGGGAGGCATTTTCCAATCGTGCACCACACGTGAAAGCATGTTAAAGATAGGAGGAACGATTGAATTGATGAAGAACCAGCCCAACTCTTCCTTGCATGTTTTGTTCGGCAAATACAAAATGCCCGCTTCATTGCGAAAACTGCATGATTTGTTTGAACAATGCAAAGCAGAGGGAATGGATGAATACGATGTTGCCCGTTTTTACCCGATCACAGACAACTTTCGGTATTTTAATACGCCCCTCGATGTCATCCCGTTTGGCAGCACAGGGATGGACGGGATTCACTATGGATTTTTGACCGATTTTGGTACGGTTCCCGATTTGGAGCAAGCGATAATCGTTTGTGTATCGCCGATGGACTTTGATCAACCTGTTCATATCATTGCCCGTAACTTTCTTGATTTTTTACGCTTGAATATGACACACAGTGAGCTGTTTTATAATGTTTGGGAAAATGAGGAAGCATATCGGGTGCAAAAGCTGCAATGGGAAAACGAGTTATCGTGTGATCGAGAACTGCTAGCTGCCGAAGAGAAGCGAAGATACTTGCTCACTTCCGCGTTTGAACTGCCGAATATTGTAAATCCTTATCAATACGTACAGAGCATCAAAGAAGAGCGGAGACAGCACGTTGCCTTCGTTACCCGGGATGGGTTGGGGATTGCTCGCTCCACCGAATTGTCTAAGTCAATCAGGACGGGATTTGCCGTTCCGCAAGTCGACGAAATGGAGATGGAAGAGCTCGAATCATTTTGGCAGTCAGCGTCCCGTTCCGAACAGCTTGCACTGATCCGGGATTTGCAGTTTACCTACATTCTTCGCGACGAACCGGAATTGTTTGCCTTCGTTGTCGGACGTTTGGAAGAAATCGGCTTGAGCGATGAAGCCAAAAGATTGAAGGGGGAGTATGAGGAGGCGAATAAAAGAAAAAAGTCTCAATGGAAGGTGGTTAGTTCTGTGACGATCGAATTGTCAAGAGAAGCCGAAGAGGAAGACGAGACAGATTGAGAAAGCAATGAATAGCGAGTACACCGGGATAAGTGTATGGAAAAAGACCGCTCAGTTGAGGGAAGCGGACTTTTTTTCAAGATGCTTGGAAAAACTGGACCCTATAAATTCAGGAATTGCTGAATCAAAAAGGAGCTTGATTACACATGACCCAAAATCATCCAGACGTTCAAAAACTAAAATCAACCGCACTTTGGGACCAGGCGTGGCAAGCCTCTATCAGCCAGCGCCAGGCAGACAAAAAGCAAAAGCCGGAGGAGGGCATCAACCGCTGGAACAAACGTACCCGCGAATTTGCAGAACGGTCGGCCGGTACGAAGCTGGAGCCACGTGTCCAGCAAGTGCTAGACTGGTTTTCTACGCTCGATGTAAAGCTGGACGGCACAAGCATCCTTGATATTGGAGCAGGCTCCGGTTCATTCGCTCTGCCATTTGCCCGTGTTGCAGGCGAGGTTACCGCGCTGGAACCAGCTCTGCAAATGGCCGAGCTGTTGCAGGGGAGAGCTTCTGAGGCCGAATTAACCAATATCGTGATCGATCCAGAACCGTGGGAGACGCTTGATATCGATGAGAAGGGCTACAGAAACAACTTTGACCTCGTGTTTGCCTCGATGTGCCCAGGGATTAACAACTGGGAAACGTTGCAAAAGGCGCTTCATTGTGCCCGACGCTACATGTTCCTCAGCTTCTTTGCGGGCAAAAGAGAAAACACCGCGATCCGCGATCTGTGGCCGCGCCTGACCGGGACGGAGCAGCCCGCATTCACGCTGGATGTCTTCTATGCCCAAAATCTGTTGTATTTGCACGGCTACAGCTTTGATTTTCGGGTATTTGAAGAAAAACGCACGGTTAGTTTGAATCCAGAGCAAGCGATTGCCCATATCACCAAAGGTCTTGCCGCCTACAATGTCCCTCCAGCAGAGAATACAGAGCAGATCGTCGCAGCCTATGTTCAGGAACAGACAGGGGCCAACGATGGCGTGATGGACATAACCTCCAACGTCCGGTTTGGACATGTGCTTGTTCGGGTAGAAGACCAATAGGGTGTCTTTGCAAAAAAAAAAGACCGCAGGAGGTGTCCCCACGGTCTGCAATGACGCTTGCATTTAAATCGCTTCTTCAAAATCCATTTTCGGCGGTTTGACCGAAAACCCTTTGGTCGAATACATCAGATAGATGAGACCTAATGCAGCCCAGATCAAGCCCAGCGTGAGCGAATGAATGTCCAGGCTCAACCAAAGGTAACCGACAAAACCGGCTCCAAGCGCAGGAAGAACCAGGTAACTGAACAGCGCTTTCGGCGAACGCTGCTTTTTGCGGATCACAAAGTAAAACATAACGGAAAGGTTTACCGCAGTAAACGCTGTCAGCGCGCCAAAGTTAATGAAAGCGAGCGCTGTATCGAGATCAAACCAGATTGCGGCCAGACAGAACACGCCGGTAATCAAAATGCTGTTGATCGGTGTCGAGAAACGCGGATGTACATACGCCAGGAATTTGCCCGGCAGCACTTTTTCACGGCCCATTGCAAAAAGCAGACGGGACGCACTCGTATGGGAAGCCAGTCCAGATGCAATCGTACCAGTGATCGCGCCAGCCAAAAAGACCGATTGGAAAAATGCGCCGCCAAGAATATAAGCGATCTCAGGGGAGGCGGCTTCCGGGTCTTTCAAGACCGTTATAGCGGGAATGACAGCCGTTGAAAAGTAGGAAGCGACTGTAAAGATCAAACCGCCAATCAGTGCGACGAGAATAATCCCGCGCGGAATCGTCTTTTTCGGATCGACTGCTTCCTCCGTATAGGTTGTCACCGCGTCAAAGCCGAGGAAAGAGAAGCACAGAATCGCTGCCCCGGCCATCAGGGACGGCAAAGTCATATCTGAGGAGAAAAACGGTTGAGACGTTACTAAGGTACCAGTGCCTTTTCCCGCCAATAATGCTTTAATAGAAAGAATGACGAAAAAGGATGTGACCAGAACCTGAAAAATTACCAAAAACGTATTGAAATTGGCTGTAAGATTGACACTGCGAACATTGACTAGTGTAAAGAGAATGGAGACGGATACGACCCAGATCCACTCGGGAACACCAGGGAACGCTGCTGATAGATAAATCTTTGCCAACAGAACATTAATCATGGGAAGAAAGAAATAATCGAGCAGGGACACCCAGCCTACCATGAAGCCAAGGTGAGGATTGATCGTTTTGCTTGTGTACGAATAAGCAGAGCCAGCGGTTGGAAATTCTTTGACCATCTTGCCGTAGCTCGCTGCGGTAAACAGCATGGCAACCAACGCAAACAGATAAGCGGTAGGCACATGACCATGGGTTTCTTCGGATACAATACCAAATGTATCAAATACGGTCATTGGTGTCAGATAACCCAAACCTAGTACAACGACATGCCAAAGCTTGAGCGTTTTTTTGAGAGAACCCGATTGTTCATAGTTTGTAGGAGTTTGCTGCATGTAACGATCCCCAATCTGTAAGTAATTTGAAAGCGCTTAACAAGCGGGCGGCTAATTCGGTTTCCCTCCCTCCGCGAGCTTTTGGGCGTTTTACGAACGTTTTTTCAACAAGCAAAAGTCGTGCCAAACAAAGATGAGCAAATCGTTCGACAAAATTCGCGATAGTTCAGGGTAACATACAGCGAGTAAGCATGCATAAAAAATGATATGTTATGCACGAGTGAATAAGTACCCACCAATGCATAAGTGGTTTGTATCGTAAACGTAACATACGAAGATGTCGAAGGAAACGATCAGATTTTGGCACAATACTTGCTTGAGTTTTAGAGTGTGAGCAATTCCAAAAATCTTACGAGGTGTTTGCGATGAGTACAGCAACTTCAAATCAACACGCAGAAGCAAATCCATTGGTTGAATTCCAACATCATTTGAAAGAAGCGTGTGCGCTCCTGCGTTATCCTGATAATGTGTTTGATTTCTTGAAAGAGCCAATCCGCTTCCTTACTGTGCGGATCCCGGTTAAAATGGATGATGGCAATACGGTTACGTTTACCGGCTACCGTGCCCAGCACAATGACGCAGTAGGCCCAACAAAGGGTGGCATCCGTTTTCACCCAGAGGTGGATGCGGATGAAGTTAAAGCGCTTTCAGGCTGGATGAGTATCAAATGCGGTGTTGCCGATCTTCCTTATGGCGGCGGAAAAGGCGGTATCATCTGCGATCCGCGCAAAATGAGCATACACGAGCTCGAGCGCTTGAGCCGCGGTTATGTGCGTGCAATCAGCCAAATCGTTGGCCCAACCAAAGATATTCCGGCTCCAGATGTTTTCACAAACGCACAGATCATGGCGTGGATGATGGACGAATACAGTGAAATCCGCGAGTTTGAATCCCCTGGATTCATTACCGGCAAACCGATTGCACTCGGTGGCTCTCTTGGCCGAGAAACCGCAACGTCCAAAGGTGTATACCACATCTACAACCTGATTTGCGCAGAGTACGGAATCGATGTAAAGAACTCCCGCGTCATCGTGCAAGGCTTCGGAAATGTGGGTAGCTATCTTGCACTGTTTTTGCACCAGGCTGGTGCAAAGGTTGTTGGCATTGCCGACGCAAATGGCGGTGTGTACGACGAAAACGGCCTGGATATCCCGAATCTGATGGATCGCCGCGATTCCTTTGGTGCGGTTACACACTTGTTCCAAAACACGATCAGCAACAAAGAGCTGCTGGAAAAAGAGTGCGATGTCTTGATTCCGGCAGCACTTGGCAACCAAATCACCAAAGAGAACGCAGGCAATCTGAAGTGCAAAATCATCGTGGAAGCAGCGAACGGTCCAACCACCCACGAGGCTGCCGAAATCCTCGAAGAACGCGGGATTCCGGTTGTTCCAGACATTTTGGCTAACTCCGGCGGCGTAATTGTTTCCTACTTTGAGTGGGTGCAAAACAACCAAGGCTTCTACTGGACTGAAGAGGAAGTAGACCGCAAGCTCCAGGAGAAAATGGAGATGAGCTTCAAAAAAATCCATGATACTGCACAGCAATATAAAGTGAACATGCGCAAAGCTGCATACGTTGTCTCGATTCGCCGTCTGGCGGAAGCGGCACGTCTGCGCGGATGGGTTTCTTTCTAAGAAACGCAAGATGAAGGGGGGCAATTGCCCTCCTTTTTTAATTGTCATTTCAGATTTGCATAAGGGTGGAAATAAGTCGAAATACAGTCTTTTTTCGACTCTGTGATGGGCATTGATTGTCGAATCATTGCTATTCGTTGCCCAACTGCTATTATTCACCATTGCATAAGGTATGCATTTTTGGGTAATGTGAAGATGTAAAACGAAACGAAATCGCATGGAAAACATCATTCTTACGTTTGGCACGCGACTTGCTTGTAGGAAGAATAGACAGAGAAATAAAAGGAGTGAGCAACTTCATGATCAACTTGAAGATGTACATCAACGGTGAATGGGTAGACGCACAAAGCGGCGCAACTCGTGAAATCGTCAATCCTGCAAACGGTGAAGTGATTGCAGTTGCAGCAGAAGGAAATGTTGAAGACTCACGAAGTGCCATCAAAGCAGCACGCGAAGCTTTCGACAGCGGCGTATGGTCCACCATGCCAGCAGCACAACGTGCCAGCTATCTGTTTGCAATCGCTACCAAACTGGAAGAGCGTGCTGAAGAAATCGGGAAGCTGGAAACGATGGACAATGGAAAACCACTTCGCGAAACCGCTTTCGACGTAGCAGACGCAGCAGCTTGCTTCCGTTACTATGCAGGAATGGTTACAAAGCCAGACGGTCAAACGTACCATGTCGCTGACCCGATGCAAGCGATGGTTGTTCGCGAGCCTGTCGGTGTATGTGCACTGATTGTACCTTGGAACTATCCACTCCTGATGTCTGTTTGGAAAATTGCTCCGGCTCTGGCGGCAGGAAACACAATCGTGTTCAAGCCTTCCGAGGTTACTCCGGTCACTGCGAAAATTTTGTTCGAAATTATTGAAGAAGTTGGAATTCCGAAGGGCGTTGCCAACATGGTCATGGGTCCTGGCGCAACAGTCGGGAACGAACTGGCAGAAAGCCATTTGGTCGACATGATTTCGTTTACAGGCGGTACGGTAACCGGACGCAGCATCATGAGAGCAGCTGCAGGAAACATTAAAAAGATTTCCCTTGAGCTGGGCGGCAAATCGCCAAACATCGTGTTCGCAGACGCTGATTTCGAAACAGCTGTTGACTACGCACTGTTTGCCATCTTCGCCAACCAAGGCCAAGTGTGCTCCGCAGGTTCCCGCTTGCTGGTGGAAGAGTCCATTTACGATCGTTTCATCGAGCGACTGGCTGAGCGTGCAAGCAAAATCCGCGTTGGCGCCGGTGACGACCCGAACACCGAAATGGGTCCATTGGTGAGCCAGCAGCACATGGAAAAAGTGCTGTCCTATATTGAAATTGGCAAACAGGAAGGCGCGCGTCTGATCTGTGGCGGCAACCGCATCACAGCGAACGGAATGGATAAGGGCTACTTTGTAGAACCAACCATTTTCGCAGACTGCACGTCCGATATGCGCATCGTGCAAGAAGAGATTTTTGGGCCAGTCTTGGCTGTTCTGAAGTTTAAGGATGAAGAAGAAGCTGTTCGTCTTGCGAATGATTCTGTGTATGGTCTGGCCGGTGGCGTCTTCACCGTAGATGGTGCCAAAGCGCTTCGCGTCATCAAGAAGCTGCGTGCAGGGATCACCTGGATCAATGCTTACCACCCAACCTACAATGAAGCACCGTGGGGCGGCTACAAGCAAAGCGGTATCGGTCGCAACCTGGGAACATTCGGATTCGATGAGTTCACTGAAGTGAAACAAATCAACATCAATCTGGATGTACAACCAACCGGCTGGTTCGAGAACTAAGAAGAGACCAATTACCCAAAATCCAAATATATAGGAGGATCTTATGACAAACCAAACCGCAACTCAAAAAAATGCAAAAGAGCAATACGCAAGTGTATATGACTACTCGAATCAAGTCCTTGACTTGATCGGAAAAAAAGAAATTACGAAGGAAGACGCAGAATGGGTAACCCGTCAAACGGTTGACAACTTCCGTGACCACGTAAATCCAGGCTTCCTGCAATACCGCAAATCCGTAACACTTGGCGGACAATTCGCAAACGTTGAGTGGAAAGACTCCGGTCTGAACTGCTTTGAAGACGTAAACGGCAAAAAATACATTGACTGTCTCGGCGGATTCGGGATCTACAACGTAGGTCACGGTCATCCAAAAGTCAAAAAAGCGGTTATGGATCAATTGAACCGTCAAGCGCTGCACAGCCAAGACCTGCTTGACCCATTGCGCGCCATGCTGGCAAAAATCCTCGGTGATATCACACCAGGCGATTTGAAATATGCATTCTTCGGTAACTCCGGTACTGAGTCTGTGGAAGCAGCTCTCAAACTGGCGAAAATGTACAGCGATCGTACAACGTTTATCGCTACAACAAAAGCTTTCCATGGTAAGAGCTTGGGTTCTTTGTCCGGTACTGCAAAAGGTGTATTCCGCAAACCGTTCATCCCAATGATCCCTGGTTTCCGTCACGTTCATTTCGGTGACCTCGACATGATGCGCAAAACGTTTGAAGCTTGCGCGATGACAGGTGAAGATGTAGCAGCGGTAATCGTAGAGCCAATCCAAGGCGAGGGCGGCGTTAACCTGCCACCAGAAGGCTACCTGCAAGGCGTTCGCGCACTGTGCGACGAGTTCGGCGCTCTGCTCATTTTCGACGAAGTTCAAACAGGTATGGGTCGTACCGGTAAAATGTTCGCTGCGAACCACTACGATGTTGTACCAGATATCCTCTGCTTGGCAAAAGCATTCGGTGGCGGTATCATGCCAGCAAGTGCAACGATCGCTTCTGAAAAAGTATTCAGCAGTTTCTTCGAAAACCCATTCATGCATACCACTACATTCGGTGGGAACCCACTGGCGTGTGCGGCGGCAATCGCAACCTTCAACGTATTGATCGAAGAAGATTTGCCAAACCGTGCTGCAGAAATGGGCGAATACATGATGAAAGGTCTGCGTGAAGCAGCTGCTGCTCACGGCGACAAAGTATTGGAAATCCGCGGTCTCGGTCTGTTGATCGGCGTTGAGTTCCATAACGACGAAATCGGTTATGAAGTATCCAAAGGTTTGTTCGACAACGGCGTACTGGTTGCAGGTACACTCATCAATGCCAAAACGATCCGTATCGAGCCACCACTCACCCTCACTTATGAAGAAGCGGATACCGTTATCGCGACATTCAAGAAAGTATTGGGCGAGCTGAAAATCTAGTTCTTTGCTAACAAGACAAAGAGGACTGGGACTTGTGCTAGTCCTCTTTGTCGTTTTGCACGAGTGATAGTATCTGGATCGAAATGAGATTATACTAGAAACAAGGAACAGCGTTGATTCTGTACCCAATAGGAGGAACTATGGCTTCGAAATGGTTCGTGAGAAAAGCTTACACCGTTTCATTTGATTCATCTGCGAATGAAGTGTGGAGCATCATGTCTCGCTACAATGAACCGTACGTCTTCATTACCGATCCGTCCAGTCCGGAGAGGATTGTGGCGTTCATTCGCAATACGGACATTATCCCGTTTTTTGATAATACAGAGTGGATGAAGCGAACAGTGCGCGAGCTTCCTTACCATACTCATCTGATTTCCATCCAGCGCGGTGCCGATATGCTGGATTTTTTCAAAGTGTTCGGGGAAGAAGCGGTTGTCATTTTGAATCAGGAAGGGACGTATGAAGGGTATCTCCAGCGTGAAGATATTCTTGCCTATTTGCTGACGAATCAATCGACAGACTGGATTCGCTCGCTTCTCAACTCGATTCCAATGGGGATTTTGATCGCGGATGTACATGGTCGCATCGAGAATTTCAGCCAGGAAGCATTGCGCATGATCCGCGTGGAGCCGGATGAGGTTCGCCAGCTTGGCATTAATGATCTGCTGGACGCCGAAGTGTTTGGCAAAGTTGTGGAAAATGGTGAAACGATCCTGAACCATATTATCGTCAACGACCGGCTTGCCGTACTTGCCGACTTCGGGCCGATTCGCAATCAATACGGTAAGGTCACTGGCGTCATCATTGTGCTGCAGGATTTGCCTTATATTGAAAACATGGCGATGGAGCTGGAATACGTCAAAAACCTTAACATGGACATGCAGGCGATTTTATCGTCGATTTATGACGAAAATCTAGTCGTCGATTCAAAGGGTG
>JBLNEJ010000029.1:0-4777 GCA_050262535.1 Clostridia bacterium | reverse complement strand
TGAAATCAGGCATGACCGATAGTATGGTGATGAGCGAGAGCTACACGATCAAGCCGCAGGTGGCAACCCCGACCGCAAGTCCTGCGGGAGGAGCAGTCGCAGCAGGAACGACCGTGGCGTTGAGCACGAGCACAACGGGGGCGACCATCTACTACACGACAGATGGGACGACACCGACAGCAAGCAGCAATGTGTACAGCGGTCCAATCACGGTGAATAGTGCAATGACGATCAAGGCAATCGCCGTGAAGGCGGGCATGACCGACAGTACGGTGATGAGCGAGAGATACACGATTCGCGTACCAATTATTGTAGTGACCGCTGTCAAATCTCCTGCCCCATTGACTGACATACCGAATGGAACAGCAAAGACGGTTTCCGCGCTTGGATTGCCACTGAAGGTAGAAGCAGTTTTGAGCAACGGAAACACCGTTGACGTTGAGGTTGACTGGGCAGTAGCAACTGCGAACTACGATCCCGCCAGCAAGGAGCAGCAGACCTTCACGGTTACAGGTTCGCTGATGAATTTGCCAAACGGAGTGACCAATCCGCAAAACCTGACAGCATCGATTCAAGTCACAGTAAATGCAGCCGAAACGAAAGACAAGGAAATCGTCAGCGTCACCACTCCGGAACCAATCACCGGCCTGGCAAACGGAACACCGAAAAAAGCGGATGCACTTGGATTGCCTGAAGAAGTCAAGGTAGCACTGAACGATGGCAGCAATCTTCTGGTCAATGTGAAATGGGATGTCGCCCATGCCGATTACAATCCGAAGAACCGGGAAGCCCAGACCTTTACGGTAACAGGTGAGCTTATCAAATTGCCGCATGGAGTAACCAATCCAAACAATCTCAACGCAAGCATTCAGGTCAGCGTTGATGCAGCAGCAGAAGGCGATATCGTAAAAGTGCACAATCCGGATGCAATCACAGGCTTGCCTAATGGGACTCCGAAAAAGGCAGATGCACTCGGACTTCCAGAAAACGTAAAAGTCACCCTTGATAATGGCAGCACACTGCTGGTCAACGTAAAATGGGATGTGGCCCATGCAAATTACGATCCGAAGAGCAAAAAGGCCCAGCGCTTCACCGTTAGCGGCGAGCTGGTAAAACTACCTAAGGGAGTAACAAACAGCAAGAAACTCATGGCAAGTATTCAAGTGCAGGTAAAGGCAGCGGACGATAATGAGGAAGTCCGCAATATCGTGAAAGTCAGCCAACCAGAAGCGATTAAAGACGTGGAAAATGGTACAAGAAAAACTGCTTCTGCACTGGGCTTGCCTGAACAAGTGAAGGTAACTCTGGACGACGACAGCAAGATTTCTGTTGATGTGGAATGGGATGTGACGGATGCGGATTATGATCCCGACAGCACCCAAAAACAACGCTTTACCGTCAAAGGAAAGTTGAGCGATTTGCCGGATAGCGTAGAGAATCCAAAAAATCTTGGCGTCAGCATTAGCGTCACGGTGAACGCTGCTCCACGAGACGACCATCGTGACGATGACAAAACGTCTTCTGGAAAAAATGAAGGACGCGATCCAAACATTTCGATTCGTCAGGTCAGGGTTGAAGCAGGGAACAATGATTCACTGACGATACAGCTGGAAGTAACCCGTAAAATCTCGGAAAATGGCAAGCAGTTGGACGAAATTGTATTCGAACGGAAGAAGGCAAAAGAAATTTTGCAAAAAGCGGAGGATAACAACAAGGATGTCATCCGGATTACCATCGATGACCCGCCAAGTAATCCTGCTGAGGAAATTTCTATAAAGGTGCCCGAGAACACGCTTGGGCTAATCAAGGAAAAGCAGGTTGCTTTGGAAATCAAATCGGGAGATGTCACCATTACGATTCCCCGAGAAGTGATCGCGGCACTATCAGGCAAGGATCTGTATTTCCATATCGTTCCCATCAAGAAGCAGAGCGAAAAGCAGACGGTGACACAGCGCATTTTGAATGCAGAAGAAGTGAAGCAAGCAGCGGGGGGCCAGGAAGTGGAAGTGGTTGGAAAGCCGATGCTGATCGAAACCAACTACAGCAACCAGCCGACAAAGGTCATGTTCCCGCTGCAGGATGTCAATATGCCAACCCCAGAAGCTCTGCGTGCTTTCCTCGCTTCACTGGCGGTCTATGTGGAGCATACGGATGGAGAAAAGGAACTGAAGACGGGCGAAATCAAATATGACGAACACGGTAACCCAGCAGGCATCGAGATTGAAATAAACAAGTTCAGTACCTTTACGATTCTGTCGCTGAAAGGCAAACAGGAACATGTGGAGCACGCTGCATACATGACTGGCTATCCTGATCGGACGTTCCAGCCGAACCGAGTGATGACTCGTGCGGAAATTGCGGCAGTCCTGTCCCACATGCTCCAGGAGGCGGGGCAACAGCAAGCGGCAGACGGAACCGCAGTCTTTCAGGATGTGCAGGCCAACCATTGGGCGGCCCAAGCGATCCAGCAGGTGTACAGCGCTGGCCTGATGAATGGAGACGGAAACGGCTTGTTCCATCCAAATGCAAAAGTAACACGTGCAGAAATGGCAACCATTTTCGTCAAATTTAAAAAACTGTCAACAAGTGGAAATAACCTGCAATTTGCGGATACGCAGGGTCACTGGGCAGCAGCAAGCATAGCAGCCGCTGTTGAGCAGGGTATGATGAAGGGATATGCGGATGGATCATTCCGTCCTAACCAGGGATTGACTCGAGCGGAAGCAGCAACCTTGTTCAACCGTTTGAGCGGAAGAGGGCCGCTAACCGGCCTCACGAATACAATATGGTCCGATGTTCCGTTGACACACTGGGCCTTTGCAGAGATTGCGGAAGCAACTCAGTCTCATGCAGCCCTGAAGCTGGTAGATGGGACGGAGAAGACGATGAATCAACAGTAAAGAAAACAGGCGGTCCGATTAATGTGACGGACCGCCTGTTCTTTCTTTGTGCATCTGTTTATCGTGCCCTGTGAACACAACAGAAGTTTATCTGTTGCACCCATCCTCATCCAAAGTACACAACCCCATTCGTACCATCGACAGTCACATGATCTCCATCCTTTAGTACGGATGTTGCCACCTTTGTTCCGACGACTGCCGGAAGCTTATATTCCCTCGCCACAATGCTGGCATGTGACAGAATTCCACCGGCATCGGTAATGAGGGCGCCAGCGATGGAAAACAATACGGTCCCCGGCGATGTAATCGTTTTACACACAAGGATATCCCCATGTGTTAGCTTCTCGAAGTCTTCCTGCCCATTGATAATCTTGACCGTTCCGGCATAAATTCCGGAAGAAGCCGCGTGCCCTTTGAACGATTTCGCTTGATCTTTTACCCCATTCTGAGGCAATCCAAAAATCCGTTCGATAACTGGATCAGTTGCTTGGGGCGGGGGACCAAAGAATGCTGTCGGCTTTCTATTCAAATATTCTTGATAAATCTGCTTGTTTTCCCGGACAATTTCATGGAGTGACTTCGGTTCACGTAACACTTCAAGCAAATCGTCTACGTAAAGAAAGAAAATATCCTCTTCGCATGCGATCACCTGATGCAAAACCAAGGTACGACCTACATTTTTCAGGAAGTAACGTGATTTTGCTGCAAGCATCGCATCAATATAAAAATGATGGTCCTCATCAACGCCCCAACAGTCTAATGCCCAATTGTACAACGTACGAAAGCGGTTCGTCATTTCACTGTCAGGAAGGCGTTCGAATAGTTCCTTCACTTTTGCCTGGCGCTGAGCAATGACTTGATTGAACTCCGCGTCAAAATCGTATTCCCTTTGTACGTAGTGCGTAATCATTGTCAGGGCGTATGAGGGGTTTTCAAACCAGGTTTCTTCCGTGAATGCATGGGTGCGTGCGGTACGGTGACCATAAATACTTAAGAAATCGTAAAGATCCTTCAGAAATTCCCTTCCCTCGGCTGTTTGCTCCAACGCTTCGATGGGATTCACAGATGTCGTAAGAACAGAGCGAAGCAATGCAGAGGATTTAACCTGATCGGCCAATAGCCATAACCCTCGGTCGGTTTCAAGGGACATATTCATAACACCCTGCAAGAAATCATAGACTTCCTTAGGGTCTTGCGCTCCCGTCAATTGGCCGTACATTTCCTCTAGTGCAATCGCCAAAGACATTCTTGGCATGACAATTTCAAAGTGGTATTGCCACGCTTTCGTATAGAAATGCTGCAATTCTTCCACATCATGCAAGGCTTCTTTCAGTGATAAATTTATCGTAGACTGTTCATCCATATTCTGGTAGAATGGCATGAAAAATTCTGTCACGCTGCGTTCAAGAAGCGACTTGATATGCGGATAAGCTTCCTCCATTTTTTGCTTATGCTTGATCATCCTTTCATCGGATGGCTCTGGATGAGAAGGCATCGATTGATAATAGTAGCCGTGATCGGACTTTATAACGAATTGAGTGATCGGCATCTTCATGTTGTCAAATGCCCTTTTCGTTCCCATTGTTACGGAAGGGATGATAAAGGAGGCAAACAGAGGAGCTAACGGTCTGGGGAAGTGCGTATCATCCAACATCCAAAATCGTAGCTGTTTTTCATTCTCGCCAAGGATCAAGCTTTTTTTCCAGTCTGATAATGGGGCACTCATTTTTTCTCTCCTTTAGGTGGTAATCGGCCGTGCCTGCAGGATGAAGAGTTTTCCTTGTTTGTACGCAAATTCAAGGTCCACGGGATAACCAAAAAATGATTCAACGGCCGTTGTCATATTTCGCAGTTCATGAAGCTGTTCGGCGCATAAA
>JBLNEJ010000028.1:0-2624 GCA_050262535.1 Clostridia bacterium | reverse complement strand
TAAAAATCAGGCAGTCCACTTCTTCGGGAGCAATGCCATATTCATCGAGGCAACGGGAAACCGCTTCGACTCCTAACGCGCATGCCGTCTCGATGAACAGTCTGTTTTTCTCGGCGAACGGATGCTCCTCGGTAAACCAGTCGAGAGGTGCAGCAAAATGACGTTTGCGAATATCGCTTTTGGAAAAGATCGTCAGAAGCCGGTCAATTTCCGGAAAAGCATCAGAAAAAAGCCTTCGAGAAACCTCCATTGACTGTTCTTGTGATATTTCGTGCGTGGGAACAGCAGTACCCACGTTGATGATATGAGGCAGAGGCGACACTCCGGATGAAAAGAGCGATTTTTCCCAGTTTCTCCGAACAGGAGTGTTTTCATTCAAGCGGCAGCCAGAAATGAACAATACGGATTCGTGTAGTATGATAATTGTGAGCATAACAAGAGGAGGAAATGATCCATGACTGAACAGAAGCAGACACCGGTTGGAGAGGTAGAGGAGCTATTGTATACTTTCACCGAGCTGTTGACAGGAGAAGCGAACGCAGAACGCGTGGAAATGGTGAAAATCTGGGCGCTGTATACACATATGCAAAAGGTCATGCCTCCGCTCGTCCAGCATTGGGGCAGCCAACCGGAGCACCAGGAGGCAAAGCGGAGGATTAAGGAAATGGTAGAGCAAATCAAGCAGTGGAATCAGGAAAAAAACCAGAAATAGACGAAAACTCCTCTTGCAGAAGGAAAAGACAGCCCTACTGCGAAGAGGAGTTCTTGTTTTACACCGCTTCCTCGAACTCGATTGTCGGTGGTTTCACCTTGAAGCCGCGTGTGGCAACGACCAGATAAATCAAACCGATCGAACCCCAGGCCAGACCCAGCATGATTGAGTGCATATCGAGATTATACCAAAGGTACCCAACGAAGCTGGCGCCGATCAGCGGGGCAACCAGATAGTTAAGAATGGCCTTGGGGCCACGCATTTTTTTACGAATGATGAAGTGTGAAATGACACTCAGATTCACGAATGTGAACGCTGTTAAAGCACCGAAGTTGATGAACGAGATCGCCTGCTCCAGAGTCAGGAACAACGCGATCAAACTGAATACGCCGACGATGACGATGTTGATGACCGGTGTGCGGTATCGTTCGGACACGTGACCAAAAATTTTGCTTGGCAGCACGTGCTCGCGTCCCATGGCGTACAGCAGCCGAGATGCGCTGGTGTGTGAAGCCAACCCGGATGCAAGCGTACCTGTCAATGCACCTGCAAGGAACAATGCCTTGAAAAAGGCTCCGCCCAATGCAGCCGCAATTTCCGGCGAAGGCGCTTCCGGATCATTGAACACACTTACGTCAGGAAAAGCAGCAGTTGCGAAATAAGAAGCGATGATGAAGATGAGTCCACCAATCAATGCAGTGAGAAAGATGCCGCGCGGGATCGTCTTTTTCGGATCGATTGCTTCCTCGGTGTACGTTGTAACGGCATCAAAGCCGAGGAAAGAGAAACAGAGTATGGAGGCACCAGTCATAAGGGTGGCAAAAGACATTTCGGATGAGACGAAAGGAGTAACGGTCACGACTTCACCAGATCCCATCCCGCCACTGATCGCTCGAATTGCCAAAATGACAAAGATTCCGGTAACAAGGATCTGAAAGACGACGAGCAGACTGTTGAAATTGGCAGTCGTGTTTGCGCCCCGGATGTTAATCAGTGTGAAAATCAGCGTGGAGCCAACGATCCATGCCCAGCCAGGTACTTCTGGGAAAGCTGCAGAACCGTAGATGTTGGTCAACAGCACGTTAACCATCGGGAGGAACAAATAGTCCAGCATGGCGAGCCAACCGACAAGAAAGCCGAGATGAGGATTGATCGTCTTGCGCGTGTAGGAATACGCAGAACCGGCGACCGGGAATTCCTTTACCATTTTCCCGTAGCTTGCTGCTGTAAACAGCATGGCCACAAGCGCCAGCAAATAAGCTGTCGGGACATGGCCGCTTGTCTCCGTAGAAACGATACCAAACGTGTCAAATACAGTCATGGGGGTAATGTAGCCCAGTCCAAGAATGAAGACATGGGACAAATTGAGCGAGCGTTTGAGTGAAACCGTTTCTTTCATAAATCAATCCCCTTTCAAGTAAAACGTTCGATCAAAACATAAGCAAAAATTGTGCCAAATTTGAAAATGTTGAAAGCGCTTCACACATTCGACTTTTTGGCATATCTCACTTGTCGAAATATGTAGGATAAGTATGCAATCGCGCATGATTATGCACAGATGAATAAAACCCTTACTTTTCGAAGAAACGAGTACTTGTTTACAAATCTCATAGTTTTATCGCAAATATCACGATATAATAGTTTGATGAACACGTGGAAGAAAGTATTACCTATTTGTTGCGTTTCCACCTAGCCAACAACCGCTTGAAGTTCTTGCTGCAATTGTATGGAAAAAGCAGCTTTGGCAGGGGAAAACCGCCTGCTGCAAGAGCTCAAGAGCTAAGCAAAACAGCAGGTCACGCGAAAAAGCAGGTGAAAGGATGCGTTACATATGAAAAAAGCAACCATCCTCATTGCCGATGATGAAGCGGCGCTGCGCTTCTTACTGCGTGAGACTTTACGTGATGAGGGC
>JBLNEJ010000027.1:0-15171 GCA_050262535.1 Clostridia bacterium | reverse complement strand
CTACCTGCTGCCCGAATTCACCATACTCGGCTTCGCGACCGTCCTGTCGCTGCTCGACTTGTTTATGGGGAAACATGTCAAACGCTCGATAATTGGTTGGCTTTCCCTTGCAGGTGTTTTGCTTGCCGGATATTTCGTCATTCACAATGTGGTTGCCTTGAGCGAGCCTTACTCTTACATGGCTGACATGCTGCGGATTGATGATTTCGGCAATGTGTTCAAGCTTCTGTTCTTGTCGGGGATGGCCTTCACGCTCCTCCTGTCATTGACCTATCATCGTGAAAACAATGATGTGAAGCACCAGAGCGAATATTACTACTTGTTGCTAACCGGTTTGCTGGGGGCCATGGTGATGGCTTCCTCCTCCGACATGATTACGCTGTTTGTCGGTTTGGAGTTGCTTTCGCTTTCCTCCTATGTCCTGGTCGGCTTGCGCAAATCGTCTATCGAAAGCAACGAGTCCGCGATGAAGTATGTCGTTTCCGGCAGCATCGCGACGGCTGTCACGCTGTTCGGGATGTCATACCTCTACGGCTTGACCGGTTCGACCAATCTTTTCGTAATCGCCGAGCGGGTGAATGAGGCATACGCATCGGGATTCGCGTTTCTTGCCATCTTGTCCTTCGTGTTTATTGTCGTAGGATTGGCATTCAAAATCTCGGCTGTCCCGAATCATATGTGGGCACCCGATGTGTATCAAGGAGCACCAACACCGGTTACGGCATTTTTGGCGGTCGTCTCCAAAGCGGCAGGGTTTGCCATTATCCTCCGCTTCCTGTTTACCGCTTACATCGGTCTTGTCGGGCCTTCAGGCGAGCGGGTACTGATCTCCGAAATGACCTGGTATTTGGCGATTCTTGCAGGTGCCTCGATGATCATCGGGAACACGATGGCCCTTCGCCAGACGAATGTCAAACGGATTATGGCGTACTCGGGAATCGCCCAAGCGGGTTATCTGCTGGTGCCGTTTGTTACGTTCACACAGCTGTTCTTTGAGCAAACGGTCTTCTATCTGTTCGGCTATCTCTTGGTCAGCTTCGGTGCTTTCGCTGTTATTATGGTGGTCACCCGCGATCAGCAAACAGAAGATATCAAGGCGTTTGCCGGCTTGTACCATCGCGCGCCGTTCACCGCGATTGCGATGACGATCTTTTTGCTGTCGCTTGCCGGAATCCCGGTCAGCATCGGGTTTTTCGGGAAGTTCTACCTGTTCATGAGTGCGATTGTTCACCAAAGCTATGTGCTTTCCGGCTTGATGATGGCGACAAGCGTCGTATCGTACTTCTATTATTTTGGCTTCATCCGCCAGATGTACATGCGCCCGGGTTTGACCGAAGCACCTCTGAAGGTGCCAGGTGTCGTAAAGGTCGTGATTCTCCTGACCGTCCTGGCTACCGTAATCTTCGGAATCGTACCGGGCGTCGCAAGCGACTTCCTGCATAACCATTTCAATCCGAACTTTGATTTTGGCGGCATGCAGGTGCCTGGAAAATAAACAAATCAAAAAGAAGGGGAGGCGTAAGCCCCCCTTTTTTTAACGTGAAGGAATGGAGGCGGCCAGGGATGACCCCCAATGGGTGGCCCAACTCCCTGCAGCATTTTCTCCACTTTCCTCCCCACAACAGTCATAAAAAAGGAGGCAACAAAGATGATCGGTTCATTTGAAACAGCAGCAATGCTCAATATCATCCTGTCCATCGTCTGCATCGCCATAAGCTGGTGGTCACTGCAGACGTTGCGCTTTGACAAGCTCGTCAAAAACCCGAACGGTCCTCAGGCCAAACTGCTGCAAATTTTGCTCGCCATCTTCATTGGAAACGGGGTTTCACGCTTCTTCATGGAGTACCTCGCTTCCTCCTTGCAGCTGGGAAATCTCTTTTCGTAAAGAAAACGGAACGAACGTGCCAATCTGGTATATCCCTCCAATATTTTGTGCAGACTAGTGCTACATAGAAAAGCGTAACGATATGGGGAGAGGGTACAGATGAATCGGAAGGCATTGCGGACGTACGGACTTTTGGTGGCTTGTCTGATCATGGTTTTTGGAGTCAACAATTTGTATCAAAAATCAACGCTGGCCAAATCGGCTGATCGGCCGGAAGCCATACAAATTGTGGAAACGCTTGAACGAAACAGCATTCACGTCACCGATGTAACAATCCGCATGGCGGCTCCATCTGTACAGCTCTCTAGTCCGAAAGAACTAGCAACGCTCCATGAAACATGGTCTTCCCGGTTGCAAATAACCCCGGATTCGCTGGTGGAACATGAAAAGGGGGCGATGATCTATCAAAATACGGTTGTTTTTCCCACTCACGAGTTACACTATCGATTGGCAGGAGTGCCCCATTCTGGGAAATGGGACGTATATCTAGTGGTAACAGTGAAAGGAAACCGTAGCCATTTACAAGATGTAGTGACAATGCAGAAAACGATCGTCGATGTGATGAGGAAACACGCTACGATTCCGCAAATTAGCACTTGTATTGCCGGAATAGACAATGATACACTGAGTGTTGATCAGCAGGAGGACAAGGTTTTTTCGTTATTCCGAGAACTCCGGGCAAATGAGGTAGAACGTCTTGTTGATGAGTCTGTTGTCAGTATTTCGGGCTATACTCGGCTATGGGATCAAGCAATACGTTCACATGACAAAAAAATCAATCTGCAGGTGGCAGCCCATCGGGATTTCGGGAAACAAATGACTCGCTTTACCGTAGGGACCCCAATCATTACAGCAGAATATTAAGCATAGGCACGCGGAGGGGTACACATTGGATAAAATCGTTGTCCGCGGTGGTAAGGCATTAGCGGGAAATGTGAAAGTATCGGGCGCAAAAAACGCGGTTCTTCCCATTATCGCGGCTTCGATATTGGCCGAAGAAGGCACATGCCTGATTCATGAAGTTCCTGGTTTGGATGATGTCCATACCATATGTGAATTATTACGAACATTACAGGTTAACGTTACATATGAGAACGAAACGTTGACAATTGATGCAACGGGTTTAAAGGGTATTGAAGCTTCTTACGATTTGGTGCGCAAGATGCGCGCTTCCTTCCTTGTAATGGGCCCTCTGCTTGCTCGCAAAGGACGGGCACGAGTGGCGCTGCCAGGAGGTTGCGCGATTGGGACTCGTCCCATCGATCAGCACCTGAAAGGATTTGAAGCGCTGGGTGCCAAAATCGAGATTGGCCAAGGGTTTATCGAAGCGACTTCGGAAGGCCGCTTGACCGGAGCCAAAATTTATCTTGATATTGCCAGTGTTGGTGCGACGGAAAACATCATGATGGCCGCTACGCTCGCCGAAGGAACGACGGTGATTGAAAATGCCGCCGAAGAACCGGAGATTGTTGATCTGGCTAACTTCCTCAACGGCTTGGGTGCCAAGATTCGCGGTGCCGGAACCGGTTCGATCCGGATTGAAGGCGTAGAGCGTCTGCACGGATGCACGCATTATGTGATCCCGGACCGCATTGAAGCGGGGACCTTCATGATGGCCGCTGCCATTACCGGTGGTGATATTTTTGTTGAAGGGGCCATTTGTGATCATGTGAAATCGATTACGGCCAAGCTTCGGGAGATGGGTGTCAGTATCGATGAGCAGGAAAATGGCATTCGTGTTTGGCGTACGGGTACTTTGAAAGCAGTCGACGTGAAAACATTGCCATACCCAGGATTTCCGACCGATATGCAGTCGCAGATGATGGCGCTTTTGCTGGCCTCTGAAGGGACGAGCATTGTGACGGAGACCGTTTTTGAAAACCGCTTTATGCACGTGGAAGAGTTCAGCCGTATGAGCGCCAATATCAAGATTGAAGGCCGCAGTGCGATTGTGGAAGGCGGCGTCAAGCTGACGGGTAGCAAAGTGACGGCAACCGATTTGCGGGCAGGCGCAGCGCTGGTGTTGGCGGGACTGATTTCAGAGGGGGAGACCGAGGTTTCGGGGCTTCATCACCTGGATCGCGGCTACATCAATTTCACGGAAAAGCTGCAGCAGCTTGGTGCCGATATCGAGCGTATCAGCGTAGAAAAGCAATCCGCTCTCGAGCTGGAAACGAAGCATCAGCCGTTAAAAGTCAATTTATCACCAAATTTTGCCTAAGGCTTCCATTCAGGAAGTCTTTTTCTTTTTCTGAAATCCTGTGGTATCATGGGGGAGAAAATGAAGGGAGTGGGGCTTGTGACAAGAGAGAAACAAAGAGAGCTCCTGCGTTTGTTGGAGGAAGACAGCCGTCTTAGCCACGAACAAATCGGAGTATTGTTAGGTGTAACAGCTGAGGAAGTCACGAATGAAGTTAACAGGCTGATCGAGGATAAGGTCATCGTCAAATTTCCGGCACTGATTAACTGGGAGCGAGTAGACGACAATCCGTGTGTAACCGCCATGATCGATGTCAAGGTGACACCAAAGCGTGAAGTAGGGTTTGACGAAGTGGCGGAGCGGATTTCCCGTTTCCCTGAAGTCAAGGCAGTTTACCTGATGTCGGGGGCCAATTACGACGTATCGGTTGTGATTGAAGGCCAATCGATGCGGGAAGTGGCCAACTTTGTTTCGCAAAAGCTGGCAACCTTCGAGGGTGTCATCTCGACCGCGACCCATTTTATTTTGAAGCGGTACAAGCATGATGGCATCGTGCTGGAAGAGCGTGACGATGATCATCGGATGGTGGTGTCCCCATGATGAAGCAAGCAACTGCAAACAAAACTCGTTTGGCCCAAACCGTGAATGAATTGAAACCGTCCGGCATTCGCCGTTTTTTTGATTTGGCTGCATCGATGGAGGGGGTTATTTCCCTTGGTGTCGGGGAGCCTGATTTTGTCACGCCGTGGCGTTTTCGCGAGGCGTCGATTTCCTCGCTGGAGCGTGGGCACACCGCTTACACGTCCAATGCAGGGATGCTGGAGCTTCGCCGGGAAATCCAGAATTACCTAGAGACACGCTATCAAGTGTCCTATCAACCGGAATCTGAGATTCTTGTAACCGTTGGTGCTTCCGAAGCGATCGATATTGCGCTTCGCGCCGTTCTTGATCCGGGCGATGAAGTGCTTATCGTCGAGCCGTGCTACGTCTCCTATGAACCGATTGTCCGATTGGCTGGTGGTGTGCCGGTATTTTTGCAGACGAAAGCGGAGAACAGCTTCAAGCTGACGCCTGAGGAACTGTCTGCGAAGATTTCTCCTCGCACAAAAGCCGTTATTTTTTGCTATCCGAACAATCCCACAGGCAGTACGATGAGCCGTGAAGAGTGGCTCAACATTACACCGGTGATCGAAAAGCATGACTTGCTTGTTATTTCCGACGAAATTTATGCGGAGCTGACGTATGACAGCGCACACTACAGCTTTGCTGCGATTCCAGGGATGAAGGATCGAACCATCCTGATTTCCGGATTTTCCAAAGCGTTTGCGATGACCGGCTGGCGCCTCGGCTACGTATGCGCATCGCCTGACCTGCTTTCCGGTATGCTCAAAATTCACCAATACACGATGCTGTGTGCTCCGACAATGGCCCAGATGGCAGCGCTTGAAGCGATGAAATACGGGCAAGGCGAAGTAGACCGAATGGTGGAAAGCTATCGCCAGCGCCGCAATTACATCGTGCATGCGTTCAAGCAAATCGGTCTTTCCTGCCATGAGCCGGAAGGGGCTTTCTATGCGTTCCCATCGGTGAAGTCGACCGGCCTTTCTGCTTCAGAGTTTGCTGAACAGCTTCTGATGCAGGAAAAGGTCGCGGTTGTACCCGGGGATGTATTTGGGGAAAGCGGGCACGGCCACATCCGCTGTTCCTATGCGACCTCGCTGGAACAGCTGGAGCGCGCAATTGAGAGAATCGGCCGATTCGTCTCTCGCCTCTCCTAATTGTCAAACATAGCAATTGCCTCTAGCGTTCTATCCTCTCCGTCAAGGACATAGACTGTAATCGTCTAAGTTGTCCAGCCTACGACGGGGAGGATTTTCCTTTATGCGAAACTATCTGTTTGTTCTCCTGATTGCCATGCCGCTTGTCGTCATTTTGCTGCCCACACTTCTCGTCTGGTACGCGCCTCCCATCTCGATCGAATCCCGTCCACAACCGGTGCCGACCATTTCGGTTGAAACGGAGACGCCCGGTCAGGTTCCAATCAAGGTGTATCGAACAGCCAAAAAAACGATCGAAACAATCCCGATCGAAAGCTATATTGAAGGGGTAGTGGCGGCGGAGATGCCTGCCGAATTCGAGGTCGAAGCGTTAAAAGCCCAAGCGATGGCGGCCCGCACCTACATTGTTCGACGCTTGCAGGCCGGTCATTTTGACGATGTGCCACAGGGAGCACAGGTGCTCGATACGGTCAAGCACCAAGCTTTTCTCGATCCTGCTGAGCTTAAGGCACGCTGGAAGGAGCAATATGAGTGGAAGCGGGAACGAATCCGTCAAGCTGTGAAGGCAACGGCCGGAATGGTGCTGACCTATCAGGGACTGCCGATTGACGCGACCTTTTTCTCTACGAGCAACGGTTTTACGGAAAACGCGGACGAATACTGGGAGAAGCCGATTCCATATTTAAAAAGCGTCGCCAGCCCATGGGACAGCGAGTCTCCCCGCTATGTGGAGAAGATAACGATGCAGCGGGCGGTTTTTGAGCAAAAGCTGGGAGTCGCGCTGGACGTACCGGCGATGAGCGGAAGTGACAGCTGGTATCGTATCTTGACCAAAACGACGGGTAACCGGATTGGCAAGATTCGCATTGGCACCAAGGAGTTCTCCGGCAGGGAATTTCGCGAGCGTCTCGGCTTGAACTCTGCCGCGTTTACCTTGCAGTTGAAAGGAAATACGGTGGAAATCACGACGAGAGGCTATGGGCACGGTGTAGGAATGAGCCAATGGGGAGCGAACGGAATGGCCAAGGCCGGAAAGAGCGCGGAACAGATCGTCAAGTATTTCTATCAGGGCATTGCATTGGAAAACTACCAAAATGTATTAAAAAGCTAACAATTTTTTCACTTTTCCCTCTCCCTCATGTTTAGTCTTCCAAAAACTGGTGATACTGAGGGATGAGGTGATAAGAATATGGAAGATCAAAAAAATCCAAATCAACCGATTCCTATGAAGAAGTCAAAATCCTGGAAAAACATTCTGGGGAAAAAGTGGGCGTTTCCCGCGATCTACATCGGGCTGGCAGCAATCATTCTCGCATTCGTGATGTGGTATCAAGGAAATGTGTTTAACTCGGTGTTGAACACAACCACCACTGAAATTGCACAAAACCCAGGGACTGCGGAACCTGCGACCGAAGTGCCGCAAGATGATGCAGTACCAGTCGGCAACACGACCGAACCGCTTGCATGGCCAGTATCCACTGGAGTGACGTACGAGAAGGGCATGGGCTTCTTCGATGATCAAGCAGCCAAGGAAGAGCAGGAGAAGGCATTGGTCAAGTACAACAATTCCTTCATTCCGCACACAGGTATCGACTTGGTCTCCACCGACAAGAAAAGCTTTGATGTAGCTGCTGCGCTCGATGGGAAAGTAAAGACCGTCGAAAACGAACCGCTTGTTGGCAACCAGATTGTAATCGAACATAACGGCAACATGGTGACTGTGTACCAAAGCCTTGACAAAGTGCTGGTAAAGCCAGGAGATGAAGTGAAGAAGGGTCAAGTTATCGGTGCAGCAGGTCGAAGCACATTTGAAAAAGATGCCGGGGTTCATTTGCACTTTGAAGTGCTGGTGGACGGCAAGTCCGCCAACCCCGAGCAATACCTCACCCATATCGAGGAGCATTAAGGGTATGGACCGGAAGCCCCGCGTCGAGGACGTGGGGTTTTTTCCTGCATTTTGCAAAAATCGACAGAAATTGTACACGCTATAGAAAAAAGTTATCCACTTGGCAGCTTGTCAGGCTTGGAAACGTAGAATATGTGTCCCTGCCTACCCATATATTGTATCAGACAATTTCGATGCAGGGAGGCGAATAGCGTGCACGATTACATCAAGGAGCGAACCATCAAAATCGGCCGATATATCGTGGAGACAAGAAATACGGTTCGCATGATCGCCAAAGAGTTCGGCGTTTCCAAGAGCACGGTTCATAAAGACCTCACAGAGCGACTGCCTGAGATAAATCCTGAGCTGGCAAACCAGGTTAAGGAAATTCTGGAATATCATAAGGCGATTCGGCATTTGCGTGGAGGAGAAGCAACGAAGATCAAGTACAAGCGGAAGAGCAAAAAAATTAGAGTGGAACAGGAAGAAAGTGTATAAGAAGGTCTTGTCCTCTCTCCAATAACATCCTATGATATAAGGATAGCAATGTACATGGTACAGGGAGGCCCTCGCATGTTTAGCAAGGATATCGGTATTGATTTGGGTACAGCCAATGTGGCTGTCTTTGTCAAAGGAAAAGGAATCGTATTAAATGAACCCTCGGTGGTAGCGATTGATAACCAATCAAGGAAGGTATTGGCCGTTGGCAATGAAGCACGGCGAATGGTCGGCCGCACCCCTGGAAACATTGTGGCGATCCGTCCTTTGCGGGATGGTGTGATCGCGGATTTTGAAATTACAGAAGCCATGTTGAGACATTTTTTGACCAAGATTGGCGGGAAAAGCTTGTTTGCCCGACCACGAATCTTGATTTGTTGTCCGACGAATATTACATCAGTGGAACAAAAAGCAATTCGTGAAGCAGCCGAGCGCAGTGGTGGCGCTCGCGAGGTTTATATTGAAGAGGAACCGAAGGTGGCTGCCGTAGGTGCAGGGATGGATATTTTCCAGCCTTCCGGCAATATGGTGGTTGACATAGGCGGTGGTACCACGGACGTTGCGGTATTGTCAATGGGAGATATCGTCACCGCCTCTTCTATCAAGATTGCTGGTGACAAGTTCGATGCGGCAATCATGCGCTACATCAAGAACAAGTACAAACTGCTGATCGGCGAGCGCACTGCCGAAGATATCAAAGTACAGATTGGCACCGTTTACGGAGATCGCCAGGACGAAATGGACATTCGCGGACGTGATATGGTCTCCGGCTTGCCGCAGACGATTACCATCCATTCCGAAGAAGTCCAGGATGCCCTGGCTGAATCAGTTAGTGCAATTGTACAAGCATCAAAAAATGTTTTAGAGCGAACACCTCCGGAGCTTTCTGCCGATATAATTGATAAAGGGGTTTTTCTTACGGGTGGAGGCGCGCTCATCCACGGATTCGATCAGCTGCTGGCGGAAGAATTGAAGGTGCCGGTGCTGGTTGCCGATGATCCGATGATGTGCGTAGCGAAAGGAACCGGCTTAATGCTGGACTACTTGGACAAGGCCCCTGTTCATCGCAAAAACAAGCTCTTTGGATAAGAGGGGGAATCGGGATTGATCAGGGGACTGTATACCTCAGCCTCCGGGATGCTCGCCTTGCAGCGACGCCAGGAAACGTTGGCAAACAATCTTGCCAACATCAATACGCCAGGCTACAAATCTGATGAAGGAATCATTCGTTCGTTTCCTGAGCAACTGCTGGCACGGATTCGTGATCAGGAAGGACCGACTATCGATGGCCTGCCGAACATGGGCGGACAACCGGCCATCATCGGTCGTTTGCATACAGGCGTGTATATGCCGGAAGCATTGGCCAATTTCAAGCAGGGGGACATTGAACAAACGGAGAGCCCCTACGATGTGGCGCTGACAGACAACCTTCCTCCCATCGAGGTCGACGGGAAAATGGTCAAGCAAACCATGCTGTATAGCGTAGCTCGACTGGATGACCCGCAGCAGCCGGCGACAGCCGATCAGGTCCGTTATTCGCGGAACGGGCAGTGGAGCATCAGCCGCGACGGATACATGGTGACGGCAGATGGCTACTACGTCTTGGACAGCCAAAATCGGGCGATTCGGCTGGAGGGTGTTCTTGACCCAGCTGGTAATCCGATCAATGTCGGACAGAATTTGAAGATTTCTTCTGAGGGCGAACTAACGGTCATGACCAAGGACCCTGGTACGAATACCGATATCAACATTCCGCTCGATCCGAACGGCCCGGTACGGCTTGGATTGAAGGTGGTAGCCGATCCGGACCAGCTCGTACGCGAAGGGAACAATCTGTACCGCTGGGAAGGGCAGGGGGAACCAGTTGCCGTTGAAGGCAATCCCGATTTTGACGGGTATTTTGCCGTTCGACAAGGCTGGGTAGAGCGCTCCAACGTGGACGCTTCCCAAACGATGACCGAAATGCTGACAGCATTAAGAGCGTATGAAGCGAACCAGCGCGTCATGACGACCATCGATGCAACCTTGGACAAGGCCGTAAATGAAATTGGACGCGTGAACGGATAATATCGCCTAGGAGAGGAGGGAGCACTTCGTGAATTCCTTAAACATTTCGAGTACAGCATTGCGCAATATTCAGCTTGCATTGGATACGACAGCAAACAACATGGCCAATACGGATACGGTAGGGTACAAACGTCGGGGAGTTACTTTCTCCGAGCTGCTGAACGACTCCATAAAGGATCAGCCTTACACGGACAAGCAGCGGACATCCCCTGCCGGCTTGCGCATTGGCAGCGGCATGAAGGTAGGCATGACCCCGTTGGACATGTCCCAGGGGGCGCCAAAGCAGACGGATGTTCCTACTGATTTGATGATTGAAGGAGAAGGGCTCTTTCTCGTCAGTCACTCCAATGGCAGAGATGCCAATGGAGAATTGCAGGAAGAGTATCGTCTGACACGCAATGGTGCTTTTCATTTAAGTTTGACTGGAGATCCAGCCAACGATATGTTTCATCTGGTAACAGCCACAGGTGACATCCTTTTGGACGAGCGTGGTTTGCCGATTGAGCTGCCCACCGATGGAGAGATCAAGATCCAGCCTGATGGAAGCGTCTATTACAACGGGAGCGATTACAACGTGCGCATTCCTGTCTGGAAAGTAGACAACCCCGACAAGTTCAAGCAAGCAGGGGATAATGAGTTCCTCTGGCAGGATGAGAATGGGAACAATCCGTGGGACATGCTCACGCAATCAACTTCATCCGTAAGACAAGGGTTTTTGGAGATGTCCAATGTCGATGATCGTCAGGAAATGACCCAATTGTTAATCGCACAGCGTGCCTATCAGCTGAATTCGCGTTCCATTGCCATTTCCGATCAAATGATGGGGATTGCCAACTCCATCCGCAGTCGTTAATACGTAATTTGGAGGAACTACCCCATGAATCATGTGAATGAAAGCAGTATTCCGCGCGAAAGCTTGGAAGCGGGACAACCGAGGCCGAGGCGGGGATGGTCACGAATCGTCGCGAAGCTCTTGCTTGTACCATTTCTGCTGTTCTTTTCACTGGTGGTTGGTCTCATCATTGGATACAGCGTGCTTGGAAAACTACCTGCATCGGAAGTGTTCGATCTGGGGACATACAAGCATATGTACGACCTGATTTTCGCGGGCACGTAAAAACCCTCAGAATAACTCTGAGGGTTTTTACCGTAGTTCACATGTTTTCGAATCAGCGTGACGAATTCAGTGTATGGGATTGGATCAACGATTCCAAAGCGGGTAGATCCTTCAACAAGATTTTTTTCTTGTCCACGCTGATCAACGCCTTGTCCTGCAACTCCAGAAGCACCTTGGTGACCGTTTCGCGAACGGTGCCGACCATATCGGCAATTTGCTGATGAGTCAGCTTCAGGTCGATCAATCGGCCATCATCCTGGGTAACGCCGTGCTCTTCCGCCAGGTTAAGCAGGTTCTTGATAATTCGAGAGCGTGCGTCAAGAAATGTCAAATCCTCAATCTGCTCATTGGCTTTGCGAAGACGGTCCATCAAACTTTCCACAAGCTTCAGTGTCAGTCTCGGATTGCTTTCCAACAGATGCTCGAAATCCTTGCGCTTCATGGCATACAGGACGCATGCATCCAACGTTTGGGCGCTGGCTGAACGAACCTCATGTTTTTGCAGCACAGCCATTTCACCAAAATAATCACCCTCGCGGAACAACGCCAGGATCACTTCGCGCGACCGATCGAATCGGAAAATTTTGACCGTTCCGTATTTAACAATAAAGAATTCCTCTCCCGGATCTCCTTCAAAGAAAATGGGCGCTCCTTTTTTATAGCGACGCTCAATAAACAGCTTTCGAATCTGCGTTAACTCTTCCGGAGACAAGTCGCGGAAAAACGGAACTTCTGCTAAAAAGTGCAACGTTGGCAACGATCTTCATCCTTTCCTGCAAAAGTACCTCTACTATCAATCATATGAATATTTTGTCATGAAACAAGTGGTAATTCGAAAATGTAACTTTCACCACAGAACTTTTAGGCAAAATACGTAATAATAGGGATGGAAAAATAGGCTGTCTCCATTACAGTTAGTTAGATGAGGGTGAATATGAAAAATAAACGTGGCTTTTTTCGGTTGGAACCAATCAAACCTTTTTGCGCCAATATGGAGATTATTCGTGTCAAAAACAATGTGATCCAGTCAGGTCATGCGCAGGTATGTGTGGATGATTTTGCAGCAGGAGGTCTTCGCTTCGTTTCCGACCTTCGTCTGATTATTGAAGAGGCGGTTGTGCTGCAGTTTGAACTGCAGCTTTGGAATCAGCCAATCAAGGTGCAAGGAACCATCGTACGTAAAAATGAATTGCCGGACGGGTTGTTTGAATATGGGGTCAGTTTCACGATGGAAGATCAGGTTGTGGATTATTTGTCGTATCTCGTCAATCAACTGACCGTGTCATTTCGTCGAAATCCGCTGCCGCCTCATTGCGGATTCTGTACGCAAGAGGACAGGAGAGGCTGCTTTACAAAGCATCCAAAAACAATCTTTCACACGTATGAAGCAAGGTTGGATGAGTCATCGTAATCTTTTTTGAAGCTTACTGAAAAGGGGATCCCCATGGCCAAACAGAATCGTGCATTGCTCGTCGCCGTGCTGATTACGCTCGTAATCGGCTGGATGTTTCGAGTGGATGCTCTTTATAACATCGAAGATAATTTTGTCGATCGCATGACGAAAGAAATTCGTCCTGTCGACAGCCGGATCATCATTGTCGGGATTGATGAAGACAGTCTCACAAACATCGGACAGTGGCCATGGCCGCGTTCCCTTCATGCTGAACTGATATCGCGCTTGCATGCGGCAGGAGCCAAGGCGATTGGTGTCGACCTGATTTTGTCAGAGCCTGCAGCTGATCCTGCTGATGATGCAGCGATGCAGGAAGTGCTGAAGCAGGCGCCCAATGTCGTGTTGGCTTCGAATTTTGTGTTTCCCAACCGTCAGACAGAGGTTGGCAAGCTCGTCTATGACAAACTGCAAACGCCTGTTTACCAACTAACCAAGGAGCAGCAGGCGCATATTAATGTCTTTTCACATCGCGGAGACATCGTCCGCCAAATCCTGCTCGGGGTGCCAAAGCAGGACGGCGAAATGGTGCCGGCACTCAGCGTGCGTCTGGCAAACTATTTGTTACCTCCGGAAAAGCAAATTACATATGCCAATGGAAGCTGGAAGCAAGGGAGCAAGGAGCTGTATACGAACGAACGGAATCAGCTCTATTTTGCATTTGCCCAGCCGCCGGGTGGCTTTACAATGGTTCCGTACTTTGACGTGATGAATATGGACGAAGCGGCGATGCAGGAGGTTTTCAAGGACGCCATCGTGCTGATCGGTCCGTATGCTGTCGGATTGGGTGACCAATATTTGACACCAACCAGCAACGTGACCAAAATGTTCGGGGTGGAAATCCACGCCAACATGGTGCAAAGCTTGCAAGACAGCCGCTTTTACCAGGACATTTCCGGAAATTCCGGGTGGATTGGCTGGGTGCTGCTGTTTGTTCTTTCCTACCTCACGTTTGAGCTGACACGTCGCTTTAAAACGTGGATCGGCTTTCTCCTGTTCCTCTGCCTGTTCTTTGGCTATACGGTAGCAGCCATTTTGGCCAATGTGATGCTGAATATACTGATGCCGTTTACGTATCCGATTTTGGCCATTGTGATTTCTTATATCGTGTCGATTGTGAGCAAATACTTGGCCGAGCGTCAGGAGAGAAATCGCGTTACCTCCCTGTTCAGCCGGTATGTTTCCCAGCAGGTTGTGGATGAAATCCTCAGTTCACAAGAGGCGCAAAATCTTGGCGGGACCCGCAAGAACGTCACGTTGATGTTTGTCGATATTCGCGGATTTACGCCGCTGTCGGAGCGGATTGAACCGGAAGAGGTCATCCAAGTGCTAAACGAATATTTGGATTTGTGTACGCAGGCAGTGTTCAAATACGAAGGGACGTTGGACAAGTTTATCGGGGACGGTGTCATGGCGATTTTTGGGGCGCCGATTCCATTGGAAAATCACCCGGAGCTGGCGGTTCGAGCAGCCCTTGAAATGCAGAAGGGCTCAGTTGCATTGGCTGAGCGGTTAACTGAGAAGTACGGCTATTCCGTATCATTTGGAATCGGACTCAATACGGGCGACGCCGTCATTGGAAATATCGGGGCAAAAAACCGGTTGGATTATACCGCGATTGGGGATACGGTGAACATGGCAGCCCGTTTGGAATCGAATGCGAAACCGGGTCAAATTCTGATCAGTCAATCCACCTATGATCTCGTCAATCATCTGTTTGACATTGTTGCTCTCGGTGAAATCAAAGTAAAAGGAAAAGAAAAACCTGTCGCTGTCTATCAGGTTATGGGAGAGAAAGAAAACTAGAGGAGTGTTGCTTTATGGTTCGAAAAGCCGCAATAACCGCATTGCTCGCTGCAGCCATGGCCTTCCAGCTGTCAGCTGTATCAGCAGAAACGCTCACCCGCGTACAAACGGCTGTAGCACCGCAGGGATCTGTCCATGGAGCGGCGTTGTTAAACGGGATCCTGTACGTGAGCGAAACCGATACCGGATTGATTAAAGCGATCGACACGACGGATCAAAAAGAGATGACCATGATCTCACAGCCGTTGCAAGAACCAAAGGGGCTTGCTGTTTCAGCCGACGGGACACTTTACGTTGCAGAAAGCGGGAAGCATCGCATTGTAAAAATTTCGCCCAAAGGTGAAATGAAAGTAATTGCAGGCAACGGAGAGCCTGGTTTCAAGGACGGGGCAGCAACGCAGGCCCAGTTCCATTCCCCGTCTGATGTCAAGCTTGCCGCTGACGGATCGCTGTTTGTAGCGGACACCTTGAATCATCGGGTACGA
>JBLNEJ010000026.1:0-5225 GCA_050262535.1 Clostridia bacterium | reverse complement strand
GCCTTCAAATACGCCAGTTGCCGTGTCGCATCCAACGACATGATATCAGGTGTTGTCGAGATTGTTTTTATTCTCACAACATGCGATTCTAGCCACGCTTGAATCTTGGTTCCGAGCAATTCCAGTCGGGAAAACGATTGCTGCCGAAAATTATCTTGCAAGTATGTAGCCGATCGCTCATAGGTGAACAAGATCAAGCCAGTATTCGAGAGCAATAATATAGGAATAACAATCAAGAGCAATTTCGCCCGAATACTTTTCATCACCATTTCGGTTTCCTCCTCTTTTGCGAAAATGTGCCGATACGCTTACTTTCCCAATTCGCCGAGAAATGAAACCTCATTAACTATTTAGTAGAACTTTCCAACAGGAACAGTGATAACCATCTTGTGAAAATGTGTCCAAAAGTCCTTTTTTGGTCAAAAAAAAAGAGAACCCTGAGGTCCCCCTGAAATTCAATAGGATCGAAACGAGTGCTACTGTCCGGCATGCAACTGCTGGAGCTCATCTGCGATCTGGTCTTTTTCCTCCTCGGTCAAAATCAGACTGACCATCGGAAAAAAATAATGATCTTCCTTCTCAATATGCTTTTTCAACAAGTAAGCGAGCATGTTCATCTTCTGCAGAAGATCCTTGTCCGGATCCTCCGTTGATCGGGCTGCGAACAGCTGGACCGCCTCCTGGTGGTTTTTGCGTATGACTTGATGCTCCTGCTTCAGCTTCTTGATCGGTCCAACATCGGTTGCTGGAATATGGTTCGCGAGTCTGGGCAGAATGCATGTTTCTTCATAGTGGAAATGATGCTCCAGCTCTTCGCCAATGGCAGCAAGCGCCTTCTCATAGATGGCAGGCTGGTATCCTTCCCGGACCTGATCCATCAAAGCGCCCAGCTGTGCATGTTCGGCAACATAAGGATGCAGCTGCGGGGCAATGACCGATAGAATCCGTTCATATTCACTTCCCGTGGCTGGCTGCCAATCCGTCCAATCGATTTTCGGTTGATAAGCGGGTGTCGTCATACTCCGCACACTCCATCCATAGGTAGATTCAATCAGTCCTATTCTACCCCTGTTGCCGTGCGGTTTCTACCGCGTCCCGATCATACTTCTTAAGGATTGCGTGACAAAATTCCGCGATAGATCGCCGTTGTCTCGTTCTGCCGCGCCCATGCGAGACTGCCGAACTCGAAATGCCACCACTCCTCCACATAGTTCACAAACCCTTCAGCAGTGAGAAGATGATAGAGCAGCCTGCGGTTTTCTAACGCTTGGCGGTCCTGCTCTGTCAGTTTCTCCGCTTGCTCGAAATAACGGGTAAGCGCCCGATCGCTAAAATCATCAAATTCGGTGCCCATCTCCAACCAGCCATCCGGCCCGGCCAACGTCAGATCAACAGCGCCACCACTCAAGTGCGGGGACGGGCGATCCGGATTGACAGTCGGCTTGGCAACGAAGCGGGAGATTTCTTTCTCCAGTGCTTCTCCCTCCTGCCAGCCCTGTTCAAGAAGCTGCTCCTTTGTACGGTCATGCAGCTCCTGCTGCACTTCATACGGGCGCCAGCCATCCCAAATGACCAGCGAATATCCTTCCGGTAACCGGCTGGCGGCAGCAGCCAGCTTGCGGGCAACTCCCTCGCGAATCAGACAATCGTCAACCGCATGCTTGAACCCGAGGTGGTGGTAGTAGGGATAAACGTGAATGTTCGGCGCGTAGTTCGTCAGGGAAACAAGCGGCTCCCCGCATTCCACGATCGGTGGGATGGATGCTTCCGCTCCGGGCTGCGCCGTCTGGGCCGGAATCGGTGTTTCTCGCATTTCTCTCAACGGTATCAGCTCCATCTTCTGGTAGGTTGTTCCTATTGTAACATGTATCACCGTTCGATTAACGCATTAGAGCGTCATATTTTCATAGAGTACGGAAAGCCCCATCCCGCCTGCCATGCACAGGGTGACCATTCCGTACTTTTCGTTGCGTCGCAGCATTTCGTTCATCAGCGTCACGGTCAGCTTCGCGCCGGTCGCTCCGACCGGATGGCCCAACGCAATCGCGCCACCGTTTACATTTACCCGCGCAGGATCAAGCTCTAGCGCTTTGATGACTGCGAGCGATTGGGCTGCGAACGCTTCGTTCAATTCGATCAAGCCGATATCATTCAATGTCAAGCCTGCTTTCTCCAGCACCTTGCGTGTTGCCGGAACCGGACCGATGCCCATAACATTCGGCTCGACACCTGCGCTTGCGAACGCCTTTACCTTGAGCAATGGCTTGAGCCCCTCGGCTTCGGCTTTTTCACGGGACATCAGCAACACCGCTGCCGCCCCGTCATTCATCGGGCAGGCATTGCCAGCCGTAACCGTTCCGCCTTTTTGGAAAACGGCTGGAAGCTTGGACAGATCATCGAGATTGACGTCAAATCGCACGGATTCATCCTGGTCAAACAGCTGCACGCCCTTGCGGCTCTTGATTTCAATCGGAACGATTTCGTCCGTGAATTTGCCCTGACCGATGGCCTGCGCCGCCTTCTGGTGGCTTTCCAACGCAAAGCGGTCCTGCTCTTCCCGGCTGATGCCATATTCGACCGCCAGCCGTTCCGCCGTAACTCCCATATGCTCACCCTCAAGTGAACAAATCAATCCGTCCGCCAGCAGCGCGTCCTCCATCTCCAGATTGCCGAATTTGCTGCCCCAGCGGTTTTTGACCAGATATGGCACGTTGCTCATGCTCTCCACGCCGCCTGCAATCACGACGTCTTCCTGTCCGGCCGCGATGGCAAGAGCCGCGCTCGTTACGGCTTTCAGCCCCGAACCGCACGCTTTGATAATGATGTGCCCGTATACGTTGCGCGGGAATCCGGCAAGCTGCGAGCAAATGCGGGCTGCATTCAGGCCGCCGCCATGAACATAGCCGTTGCCAAAGATGATTTCGTTTACTTTTTCTTTTGGCAAGGAGGTTCTTGCCATCAGTCCCTCCAATACCTGGCGGCCCATCTCCGTTGCCGTGACGGGTCGCAAACTTTTTCCGAATGCCCCTACTGCGCTGCGTGCGCCTGCTACGATGACTACTTCTTTCATCTCGTTCACTCCTGTCAAATATGATTCTTATTGTTCCTGCATGGGCTTGCCAAGAGGCTGATTTGCGCTTGAACCTGGAGAAATTCGTTCTCCTGCATGGTTGGATGAGCAAAACTTGTGCCAAGTCAAATTCGCTTGTCGTCATGGTATGAATTCACGAAGAGGTGAGTTGAATTCAATTCAATCTAACGAAAGAACAAGCTGATTCAAGCTATCCCAACCGAATCGAATTCGATTCACCTATAGTCAAGATCGATTCATTTCGGTAAAATACTACTACCAACGAAAATAGGAGCGAACAGGAATGGACAATCCAGTTGAACCATCTACGAATTTCAAGCTTTCCCACCTGATGAACATCCTGAATGCACTGGCAGACGGAATCTATATCTCCGATGCGGACGGGACGACTCTCTGGTTGAACGATGCGTGCGAGAACCTGTGCGGCTATCCAAAAGCGGAGCTGATCGGCCGCAACGTTGCCGAGCTGGAGGCGATCGGCATCTTTAATCCATCCATCGCCAGGCTTGTGAAGGAAACCGGTAAAACGACCACCGCAATCCAGCAGGTGAACAACCGGAGCCGCTTTCTCGTAACGGGCTATCTCATCCATGATGAACAGGGAAACCCGGAGCTGATTGTCGGCCATGCGCGCGATATTACCGAGGCGGTTCGGACCAGCTCCCAGCTTGAAGAAACGGAAGCGTTGCTGAAACGCTACAGCCAGGAAATCGAGATGATGCGCCGTCAGGTTCAGAACAACACCGCCAATACGCTGGTCGGCAGCAGCCGCTCGTATCAGTCCCTGCTGGAGCTGTTGAAAAAAGTCGCCGTCGTCGATACGACCCTGCTTATCAACGGAGAGACCGGCGTAGGCAAAACGTTTCACGCCGAGCATATTCATCGGTTAAGCGACCGTTGCAACGGTCCCTTCATTCATGTCAATTGCAGCGCCATTCCGGAAGCTTTGATCGAGTCAGAGCTGTTCGGCTATCAAAAAGGGGCGTTTACCGGAGCAAGCCAGACGGGAAAAATCGGACTGGTGAAAATGGCGGAAAAAGGCACGCTGTTTCTCGATGAAATCAGCGAGCTTCCGTACCATTTGCAGTCAAAGCTGTTGTCGCTTTTGCAAAACAAAACGTACCTGCCGATCGGCGATACGAAAACGCGAATTGCCGACGTTCGCATCATCGCAGCCACAAACGCCAATCTCCTTGATTTGGTGAAGGCAGGAAAGTTCCGACAGGATCTGTACTATAGGCTCAACGTGCTACCGATCGTTGTCCCGCCTTTGCGTGAACGGAGGGAAGACATTTTTCCGCTGCTGTACTTTCATTTGCAAGCGTTCAATGACAAGCATCACCAGGAGCGCAAATTCGCGCCAGAGGTGCTCGATGTTCTGCAGCAATACGATTGGCCCGGCAACGTCCGCGAGCTGGAAAACATGGTGGAGCGGCTTGTCATTACGGCTCGCGATGACGAGATCGTAATCGCCGACCTTCCGGAGGAGCTTCGCAGCATCAGCATGAATGTGGAGCTGCGAAGCCTGGGCACCGGTCTTTCGTTGACAGAGCGACTTGAGCAGATTGAAGCAGAGCTGATCCAACAATCGCTGCATCAGCACAAAAGCTCACGGAAAACGGCTGCGGCACTTGGAATTACACAGTCATTGCTGATGCGCCGGGTTAAAAAATACGGGTTGTTGCTGGAGTCGGGTGAACAGGAATAGAATCGGGGTGTAGTGGAGGCGAGGAAAACGGAGAAAATGCTCCGGTGCGTTGGGACACCCGCTGGGAGTAGAACTGCCCGCCTACATTCCAAAAGCGAAACTGCGTCCAAAACATGCCGATTCAGGGAAGCTTGACACGTTGGACGCAAGGCGTGTTTCGCTTTTTCCATTTCGGCTCGGTTGGCGTCCCAAAAACCTGCGCCATTTTCTCCGTTTTCCTCTCACCAGCTTTCCAGCTTTCTTCCGGGATGGATAAAATCAAATGATCGAAAAGAAAACCCGCCGTCATGTGGACTTTGCTCCACGTGACGGCGGGCGATTTTTTTACTTCTTCCAGAAGTCCGTTTGCTCGTTCAAATATGGCTTCAACTCTTCATAAGACAGCTCGAATTCAGGGAAGCCGGCTGCATATGCGGTATATTCGTA
>JBLNEJ010000025.1:0-8959 GCA_050262535.1 Clostridia bacterium | reverse complement strand
CTTTTGTGGCGTCAATGACCTTGGCACCCATTTCCCGCAGGATGTCTTCGGATTTGGTGGCAAGGAAGCGGGCCAGCTCCCGGTCCTGCTCCTCGAAGTCGAACGTAATCCGGATGAGCGGATCACCGAACGAATCGCGGTAGACCGGATCGAGATCCAGATAGTGGTGGCGATAGGTAAGCGATGCGCCCTGCGCCCCGATGGACAGGGAGCGGTTGAAATATTTGACGGAAGCCGCCTTAAAATCCTTGCCCCAGCTCGGGGTACCCTTGGGAACCGGATTGTTCTGGATCGGACGGCGTCCTGTTTGGGTATAGGCGATGTTGCCGCCATGCAGGAACTTGAGGTCTTTGTGGTCAAAGTTGTCGCCATTGAAATCGTCCACACATACCCCGAGCGCTCCTGCTCCCGCATACAGGTTGAATTCCTTGTCGTCAAAAAATCCGGTTGCCCCGCCGCGGATGACCTGATAGGCATAGTTTTTGCCTATGACGCCTTTGCCTGTGGCTGGATTATAGGGTCGGCCCAGCTTGGAGAGCAGTAGCAACCGTGTATTGTTAAACACATAGCTGACCATTACGACGATATCGGCAGGCTGCTCTATATCCTCACCGGTCGTCACATCCGTGTAAAGAACGCCGGTTGCCCTCCCGCCTGTATGCAGGATGCGACGCACCTGGGAATGGGTGCGGATCTCGAACTTGCCTGTCTTTTTGGCGACTGGAATCACAGTGACGACCGGGTCCGCCTTGGCCCCGTATTCACAGCCAAAGCGCTCGCAGAAGCCGCAATATTGACAAGCGGCCCTGGCCACGCCATCCGGGTTCGTGTAAGGTTCGGACAAATTAGCTGAGGGCATCATATAGGGATGGAGACCGAGCTTTGTGGATGCATCGACAAACATCTTCATGCTTGGAGACGATTTCATCGGTTTGGTTGGATACGGACTGGAACGCTTCACCCCCATTTGGTCACCGAGCGGGTTCGGTTCCCCGGAAATGCCACAGAGCTTCTCGAATGTATCGAAATAGGGCTCCAATTGATCGTAGGTAATGCCCCAATCCTGAATCGTCATCTCTGGTGGAATTTTATTGGCGCCATAGCGCTCGATTGTTCTCGTGCGCATCTCGAAATCGTACGGTAAATAGCGGAACGTCTGCCCATTCCAGTGAACGCCCGCTCCTCCAAGACCGTCCCCGAGCAGAAACGAGCCATAGGAGCGCATCGGCAGCGCCCGGACTTTTTCGTTGCTGCGGAAGGTGATCGTTTCTTTGGACAAATCTTGCATTAATTCGTATCGAAGCGCATAGCGCAGCTCGTCATGCACCATGAAATAATCCTCGGTTTTTCGTTCCTTGCCTCTTTCTAGTCCAACGACGTTCAGGCCGGCTTTGGTTAGTTCAGCGGCAATAATGCCCCCGCCCCATCCCACGCCAACCAGGACGACATCTGCTTTTGGTAGTTTTTTGGCCATAGCTTCACCCCGTCTGCCTCAATTAATGTGCCAAGTGGTCCTTCAAGCTTTTTGGTTCAATCTTGGTGAACGCATCCTGTTCAATTACTTGCGTATAGGCCATCTGGTTGCCGGGGAAGCTTTTCAGCTTCCAGCCGTCCATGTTTTTGTTGCCGCCATAAAGTGGGTCGGCATACACGCCTTCCATTGTGCTGGCGCGGAGCAAATTGAAGAAGCCGGTTTCCGAAATGGTCGACAGGTTGATTTTGCCGTCTTCAAATACTTTCAGGACCGCGTCCTGCTCTTCGGGCGTTAAGTCCGGGAAGTTTTTCTTGTATGTGGCGTTGCTGTAGTTCTGCATTTCCCGCAGACCGATATCAAACAGCTCCCGCCGCTTTAACCGGCCCTGGTAGCCTTGGACTTTTTCCCCCTTGAAGAATGGAGCCTGCATGTAGTCGCGTGCATTGAATCCCCAATCCCCGGCAAGCTGGTGGTCAATAAAATAGGCGACCCCCAATGCTTTGGCACCGGGACCCAGCTCATCCTGCGGAAAGATGCGTTCCGTAGCAGCCTCAACAATCTTGAACTGCTCCTGGGTAAAAAACATCAGCGCCTGCGTATAGCTGGTCGGCTCGGTTGCAGGCGCGGGGGGTGGTGTTTTTTGGGGAGCTGAGGATGGGAAAAAGCTTCCCGCAATTCCCCCGACAATCAAACCGCCGACGGCATATCCTGCGTTCTGCAAAAATTTGCGACGGGACAATGTAGAATCTTCGTTGTGGTCGATCCGGTTTGCCAATCGATACACCTCCTATGCCTTAGTGGTGTGCATTTTTCTGGAAAGGTATACATTGATTGCCACCAATCACCACTAGTAGAAACGTTCAGCACGGAAAAGCTATGGACAAAGACAGGAAGGCAGGGAATCGCTGATGAAAAAACGGGTAGGGATGGCAGCCTTGGCATTCACAAGCGTTCTTTTTCTCGCCGTTGGCTGTATGCCGCAGGCAATGAATCATAATCGGTCAGGGGCAGGAGCGGGAATTCAGTCTGCACAACCGCCTCAAAATCAACCGCCGCAGCATGATGCAGCAGTGATTCCGAGCATCGACAGCGCAAAGCAGCGGACGACCAACCAGCATGGAACCACTTACAGCGGGATGGGAAGCTCGGTGTTGAGCCGGATGGGGAGCTCGGGTCTCCACGCGGGAGGCATCTCGATGAAGCTGGAGTCGATCCTCAGCAGCGCTGGCATGGATGGGGTTAAGGTGTTCGTGATCGATGATACGGTCATTTTGGGGGATGGTGGGAAAGGGACAACCAAATCGTCGCAATACGATGAACTGCAGAGCAAGCTGCTCAGCAACACGTCAGGCACGTCGGGAACAGGGCGGAAGCGTGCACAGAGCATGGCGGGAACGATGGGGACGAAGGGCATTCCGATGAACAACCGCGAGCAGGCACGAAAAGAGATTGAACGCTTTACCGGCGGCAATGTGCGTATTCTCGTCGTGGAACATCAGGCAGGGTTGCAAGCGATTGATCGCCTGCGGGCGAACATGCAGAAAAAAGGGGTCCCGATTCAGAAGGTCGTCGATGATGTGAAGATTTTGCTGAACCATGCCAAATAAGTATTCATTATAAGAAAACCGGTCGTCATCCCGAGGGAGAACGATCCGGTTTTTTTGCGTTGCGATTACGTACAAAGCTGCCGGATATTCGCAGCAAATTGCGCCACGTCTTCTTCCGTCGTGTCAAAAGATGCCATCCAGCGCACTTCGGATTTTGCCTCCGACCATACATAAAAGAAATGCTGTTGCTGCAAAAGCGGAATGATATCTGGCGGCACGATGGCGAATACGCCGTTCGACTCCACTTTTTGAGTGATGCGAACCTTTGGAACGTCCTGGATGCTCTCTGCAAGAAGCGCAGCCATCCGATTGGCATGACGGGCATTGCGCAGCCAAAGGTCGTTCGTCAGCAAGGCGTCGAACTGGGCAGCGATAAAGCGCATTTTTGACCCCAGCTGCATGCCCTGCTTACGGATGAACTTGAAGTCAGCGGCCAGCTCGCGATTGAAAAAGAGTACCGCTTCGCCGATCATCAGGCCGTTTTTGGTGCCGCCAAACGAAAGCACGTCCACACCGGCATCGGCCGTCAGCGCTTTTAGCGGAAGCTCAAGGCTGGCTGCCGCATTGGCCAGACGCGATCCGTCCATATGCAGATACATGCCGTGTTCATGGGCAAGCTCGGCAATCGCCTTGATTTCCTCGGGGCGGTAGACGGTTCCTACTTCCGTTGAATTCGTGATGGAGATCACTTTGGGCTGGCTGTGGTGCTGGTCGCCAAAACCGTAAAGATGCGGCTTGATCCCATCAGGCGTGATTTTCCCATCCCCGGTAGGGACAGTCAGCACCTTGCAGCCGGTAAACAGTTCAGGAGCGCCGCACTCGTCAACGTGCAGATGGGCAACGTCGGAGCACACAATCGACTGGTAGGAGCGTGTAACCGCCCGCAGGCTAAGAACGTTAGCTCCGGTGCCGTTGAATACAAAAAACACATCAATGTCCGGCCCGAACTGCGCTTTGAATTTTTCCTCGACCGCTTTCGTATAGGGGTCGTTCCCGTAGCTGGCAGCGTGATGGGTGTTGGCGCGGATCAAGGCTTCTAGTACTTCGGGATGGATGCCGGAATAGTTGTCACTGGCGAAGCTTTTGAACAAAGACACGGATGGGAACCTCCTTCATAAATAAGCCAGTATGTATGTATTTCATTGTGGGAAGAGTTGACGGGTTCTGTCAAGTGTTGGATCTGACATGGTGTCCAGTTCGCATTCGAAAGTATACTCGGTTTTATACGTTAGCATAATTCACCGATACAAGTCATCCTGTTACAGTGTAAAGGCGGTTTCTATGGAAGAGGAATAATAAGGAAAAAGGTTGTGGTAGGATGAATCGAATATGGAAATGGTTTTTGTGCCTGGCCGTCATTTTTTCACTCATGCCGGGCAGTATGATGTACGCGGCAGAACCAGACCCTGTGCCTCCGGTTGCCCGAGACATGGCCATCAGCACCAAGGAGAATACCCCCATTCTGAAAGTCCAGGCCGATGCGGAAGGGGATGGAAGCAATGCGTTACTCTACTATGTAGTAGAGGAACCGAAGCACGGGATGCTGGATTTTCTTGAGCATGGCGTATTTTCCTACGAGCCGAATGAGGGGTTCACGGGGACCGATACGTTCCGCTACAAGGCAAAACAAGGGCAGATTGAATCCAATATCGCCACCGTCACGATTACCGTCGAACCCCAAGCAGGAGGCAACCGGGCGCCGAAGGCCAATGACCTTCAAGTGAATACAATCGAAGAAACGACTGTGAACGGACAGCTGACTGCAACAGATGAAGATGGAGATTCCTTGTCGTTTAGCATGGACAGTCAGCCCAAAAAGGGCGAGCTCTCCTTTGATACGCAGACGGGAGCGTTTCGTTATACACCCAGGAGCGGCGAGGTGGGGAGCGACTCTTTCACCTATCACGTGTTCGATGGAAACGTGAACTCGAATGTGGCGACCGTGACCATTGTGATCGAGGAGAAATTGAACCATCCTCCTGTAGCCAGCAATCTTGCGGTCACCACGATGGAAAGAATGCCGGTCAAAATGCTGATTGAAGCGACAGACGAGGATGGAGACGCACTCTCCTACGAAGTTGTCGATCAACCGCAAAAAGGCGAGCTGCAGTTTTTCTCCAGCGGGCTGTTTCTTTATGTACCCGGCGACGGGATGACCGGAAAAGATGAATTCACCTACATTGCACGGGATCGCAAAGGGCAATCCAATCTGGCAAAAGTCGAGATCACGGTCCAGAAGCTGGACAACGGCAATCATGCCCCATTTGCGTTTGATGTAGGGGTCCTGGCGGTCAACATGATGCCAGTAACCGGTTTTCTCAAAGGAACCGATCCTGACCGCGATGCTTTGCGCTATGAACTTGTGGACGCACCCGGATTTGGCTCCGTGCAGTTGAACTCGGAATCAGGCGAATTCACGTATGCTGCAGGACCGTGGGCAGAGGGAGCAGACAGCTTTACGTACCGCGTAACGGATGGAAAGCTTTATTCCGATTATGCCCAGGTATTGATCACGATTCAAAAGGTGCAAAACACCCCGCCTCATGCGAATGATATGAGTATTACCACGAAGGTAGGCAAACCTGTATCTGGAAAAGTAACGGCAACAGACAAAGAAAATGATGTGCTTAGCTTTGGAATCGTGGATCAGGGAACAAAAGGATTGGTCACCCTTGATGCTGGCACAGGCAGCTTTACGTATACACCGGAGCAAGGAAAAACGGGGAAGGATACGTTCGTGTTCATCGTCAATGACCGGTACAATTATTCGAATCAAGGCACGGTAACCATTCAAATTGACGAGGATACGGAAATTCCGCAAGTGGTTGTTTCGAATCTTACCCTTCAAACAAAGCCGAGCAAGTCTGTTCAAGCGAGATTGACGGCATCCGCTCCTCAAGGTTCAGCAATTTCTTATCAATTGGTGAGCGAACCGACCAAGCAAGCGACTGTGTCCATCGTAGGGGATATGTTTACCTATACGCCGAAGGCAGGGACAACCGGCACCGATGTACTCCGCTATCAGGCAACAGTCGGCGAAAACCAGTCCAATATCGGTACCATCACGATCAAGATCGGCAATCCGCCGCCTGCTTATTATCCGGTAACAGCGGTAGAGCTGGACAAAACCCGCATCACGATGAAAAAAGATGGGGGGTCTGTATCCCTGCAAGCCAAGGTGTCCCCATCGTATGCGACCAATCAAGCAGTTACATGGAAAAGCAGTGCGCCTCAAATCGCGAGCGTCGACCAGAACGGTCGTGTTACAGCACGCGCCAAGGGCGAAGCGGTTATTACCGTAACGACTGTGGATGGGAACCTGACGGCAACCTGCGTGGTGATCGTAATAGCTGATCCGGAGGTTGTACGACTGGAGGCTGTGGACAAAGGGCTGTTGCTGAAGCCGGACCAATCATTTGTGCCAAAGGTATACGCGGTGTATGACGATGGCGAGCGTGTCAACATCACCAATGACCGGCAGAACATCACGTATCAAAGCAGCAACACTAGTATCGTATCGGTAAAAGGGGCCTTGCTGCGAACAGGCAGCAAAGAAGGCGAGGCCGTCTTGACGATCCGCTATGCGGGAGTCGAAACTGACGTTGTCGTGATCGTCACGAAAAGCAAGCTAAAATCGCTGAAACCTTCCGTCAAAAAGCTTGAGCTTGGCGTAGGAGAAGTGGAGACGGTTTCGTTGAACGTGTATCTATCGAATGGGAAAACGATCGATGTAACGAAGCTCGCAACCTGGAAATCAAGCAATCCCCAGGTTGCAACCGTTGAAGGCGGAATGGTTACCGCACGGGAAAAAGGAGTCGTGTCCCTAACGGCTTCATTCGGTGGAAGAAAAGTTGTGGTGCGCGTGATCATTCCGTAAAGATGGTAGTGTAAGAATGAAAAAACCTTGATTGGCATCACGCCTTTCAAGGTTTTTTTGCGGTCGGGGATCTCGAATCATCAGGATGTGCAAGATACTAATTTTACCTAAAATCAATTTGAAGCCAAAAATAACTTAACATTTCGTTGCTACTATTTTGAAGAGTAAGATTCTCTCAAAATGAAAAGAGGTTAGGAAACAAATGAAAAAATACCTGCTGCCTGTCCTTGGTCTCGCCTTGTTGGTGCCTGCTGTCAGCCCGACATTTGCAGCCCCAAAATCTTCGGAAGTACAATCGGTTACCTTCCATGGCTCCCGAGCGCCTGAAACAGTGAAAGAACGCGCTACTCTGTTTACCGATGCAAAGGTTGAGGTCGTGTACAGTGACGGTACGAAAAAGATGTTTCCACTATCCTATAAGAAGCTTTTTAAAACGACTGACAAGATTGGCGGGATTCAGCCAGGTGTTGCGATTGATGCCGATGGTAAACCAATCATGGACAACAGCGTGGAGAACGAGCCGATTCCTTATGTTTCCGACGGTCCAGACGGAACTACGCTATTCCAGGTTGAAGGTGCTTCCTCCAAAGGGATGAAGGGAAACCCGCTTTACTCAATCAATCACTACGAATACACTACGCTGAATCATGCAGGTAACTCTGCGTATGGAGTCGTTCCGGCTTCCATGGGCCTGAATACCATTGAACAAAACAAAAAAGATGGCTCCCTGAAAGTAAAAAGTGTGAAAAAGGTTGATTTTTCAGATGTAGACGGCCTGTGGATTCCGTGCAATGCGTCTTTGTCACCATGGAATACCCATCTGGGAAGCGAGGAGTATGAACCAGATGCGCGTGCTTTTGCAGAAGATCCGAGCAAAAATACGTTCACCGCTGCATTTACCCAAGCGTATTACCAGGACGCCGAGAAGATGGGGAACCCGTACCTGTATGGATTTACCCCTGAGATTTCCGTCAATGCCAAAGGCGCCACGACTGTAACCAAGCATTACAGCATGGGACGTTTCTCCAAAGAACTGGCAAAAGTCATGCCAGACCAGCGCACGGTCTATTTCGGTGATGATGGCGGCTATACGATGCTGTTCATGTATGTGGCTGACAAAAAAGCGGATCTGTCCGCTGGTACACTCTACGCTGGAAAATGGATTCAACGTTCGGATAAAAACGGCGGCTCTGCCAAGATTGAATGGATTCCCCTTGGCCATGCAACCGACGATGAAGTGAAGGAATACGCGGATACCTTGACCTTTAGCGACATGTTTGAAACCGCGAGCGAAGACACACCGGGCTTCAAAAAAATTCGCACCTACAGCTCGAACGGCAAAGATGAATGGCTCAAACTGAAACCGGGCATGGAGAAGGCAGCCGCTTTCCTTGAGCCTCGCCGTTACGCTGCGATGCTTGGAGCCACTTCTGAATTCAACAAGATGGAAGGCGTCACGTACAACAATAACGGCAAGCGCTTGTATATCGCCATGTCGTATGTGGAAAAGGGAATGCTTGCCGAAGAAGGGGCTCCTGCTGACGACATCCGCCTTCCTAAGCTGAAATCAGGTACTGTCTACGAAATGCGCTTGACCAAGGGGCAAAAAGACAAGAACGGTAAAAAAATCAACAGCGAGTACGTAGCCAATACAATGTCCGGCTTGATCTCCGGAACGGATCTGGCGAATCCGGATGAAGTGGGGAATACAGCTGCAGTCGACAACATGGCCAATCCCGATAACATCGCATACTCCGAAGCAGCACGCACCTTGTTTATCGGGGAAGACAGCGGGATGCATGTAAACAATTTTGTCTGGGCGTACAATGTTGATACGAAAAAACTTTCCCGTATCTTGTCTGTACCAGCAGGCGGGGAAGCGACGGGCTTGAGCGTTGTCGATGATTTGAACGGCTTCAGCTACATTACGAGCAACGTCCAGCACCCAGGCGACCAGTCCGAAATGAAGAACCTCCCGGCTGATCTCAGGGAAGAATTGAG
>JBLNEJ010000024.1:0-5597 GCA_050262535.1 Clostridia bacterium | reverse complement strand
AACATTCTGATCGATCACTTCATGCACTTTCTATCCGTTGAAAAGGGATTGGCTGCCAATACATTGGAATCCTATCAACGTGATCTGTTTGGCTACACCGATTTTTTAAAAAGTCAAGGGATTACCCGGATTGAAGAGACGAATCGTTCCCACATCATCAATTATTTGGTGATTTTGCAGAAAAAAGGCCGCGCAACAGCTACACTCTCGCGCAACATGGCCTCAATTCGGGCATTTTATCAGTTTCTGGTCAAGGACCGGCATTTGGAGAACGACCCATCAATCCATATGGAAACACCCAAGATTGAAAAACGGTTGCCCAAGGTAATGTCGCTCGATGAAGTGGAGCGTTTGCTAGACGGACCACAATCCAATCACCCTAGCGGTCTTCGGGATAAAGCGATGCTGGAGCTTTTGTACGCAACCGGCATTCGTGTTTCTGAGCTTGTCAGCTTGAACATGGGGGATGTTAACCTGGAGATGGGGTTTCTCAAGTGTATGGGAAAAGGCTCAAAGGAGCGGATTATCCCATTGGGAAAGATGGCGATTTCGGTAATCAGGGAGTACATTGAAACGGCGAGACCGAAGCTTCTTCGAGCCGGAGGGGATTCTGCGCTGTTTTTGAATCATTTGGGAAAACGCATTACGCGACAAGGCTTCTGGAAAATTATTAAAAAATACGCGCTGCAGGCCGGGATTACAACCGACATTACCCCTCACACCCTGCGTCATTCCTTTGCCACTCATTTGCTTGAAAATGGTGCAGATTTGCGCTCGGTTCAGGAGATGCTGGGGCATGCCGATATCTCGACCACTCAAATCTACACCCATATTACACGGACAAGAATCAAGGACGTCTATGCCAAGACGCATCCACGGGCCTGATGCTTCAGTGCTACCATAACCAAAGGAGGAACAGACTATGGCTCGTTTTCAACGTGTCTTTTTGATTGTAATGGATAGCGTTGGGATCGGCGAACTGCCGGATGCCGCCGCTTTTCACGATACCGGAGCACATACGCTCGGACATATTGCCGAACGCGTGGAAGGATTTGCACTTCCTCATCTGGCTTCACTCGGACTCGGAAACATCGCTCCATTACATAACATTCCTGCTGCTAGCAATCCGCTGGCACATGTGGGGAAAATGCAAGAGATTTCATTGGGCAAAGATACGACAACCGGCCATTGGGAAATCATGGGTCTGCAAGTCTCCACGCCGTTTCGTACGTATCCGGACGGCTTTCCGCCCGCATTGATTGAACAATTCGAAGCGAGGATCGGTCGCAAAGTGCTCGGTAACAAGGTCGCCTCAGGTACGGAAATTCTTGATGAGCTCGGTGAAGAGCATATCCGTACGGGGGCGGTTATTGTCTACACATCAGCAGACAGCGTGTTTCAGGTGGCTGCTCATGAAGATGTCGTTCCCTTGCAGGAACTGTACCGAATCTGTGAAATCGCGCGCGAGCTGACGCTGCAGGATGAATTCGCGGTCACGCGGGTGATCGCCCGCCCGTTCGTCGGGGTGCCGGGAGCGTTCGAACGTACCTCGAATCGCCACGACTATTCAGTCAAGCCATTCGCACCGACTGTGATGAATCAGCTGGTGGACGCCGGCTATACCTCGATCGCGATCGGGAAGATCAGCGATATTTATGCGGAAGAGGGAATTACTCGTTCGATCCGAACGAAAGACAATATGGATGGTGTTGACCAACTGCTTGCATCAATGAGAGAATCATTTTCTGGATTGAGCTTTGTCAATCTGGTTGATTTTGATGCCAAATACGGACATCGCCGCGACCCGATCGGCTATGGTCGAGCACTGATGGAGTTCGATGCGCGCATTCCGGAAATTTTGGGGGCTTTGGGTGACGATGACCTGTTGATCATTACGGCGGACCACGGCAACGACCCAACGCACCACGGTACAGAACACACGCGGGAGTATGTGCCGCTACTCGTTTATCATCGCAACATTTCTCAAGCAGAGTCTTTGGGAGTCCGCCATACGTTTGCGGATATCGGCGCGACGATTGCGGACAATTTCGGGGTAGCTTCTCCGGTAATCGGTACAAGCTTTTTGAAGCAAGTGTAAAAAGAGGAGGAGTACGAATGTCAGAAGTGATTCAGCAAGCAAAAGAAGCGATCCTGTCACGCATTCAGGAGGTGCCTGTGATCGGCTTGATTCTCGGGTCAGGCTTGGGTGTGCTTGCCAATGAGATTGAGGATGCCGTCTGCATCCCATATGAACAGATCCCCCACTTTGGCCATTCGACTGTTGTCGGTCATCAGGGACAACTTGTCATCGGAAAGCTGGAAGGCAAGCAGGTTGTGGCCATGCAAGGCCGCTTTCACTACTATGAAGGGCATGGTCTGGATACCGTTGTCTTTCCGTTGCGTGTCATGCAGGCGATCGGTGTTCACACGCTGATTGTGACCAACGCTGCCGGAGGGGTTAACGAGAGCTACCAGGCAGGAGACCTGATGGTTATTGCAGACCATCTCAACCAAGCTGCCCGCAATCCGCTGCTTGGGCCAACCGACGATGCGCTTGGCGTCCGGTTTCCGGATATGTCTGAGGCGTATTCCAAGCGTTTGCGTGCAATCGCTCATGAAACGGCAGGTGAGCTGGGGGCCCCGCTGAAGGAAGGGGTTTACGCCTGGATGCTCGGCCCAAGCTACGAAACCCCTGCGGAAATTCGCATGCTGCGCTTCCTTGGTGCGGATGCGGTCGGGATGTCGACAGTGCCGGAAGTGATTGCTGCTCGTCATATGAACCTTGAGGTGCTGGGGATCTCCTGCATCACCAACATGGCGGCGGGCATTCTGCCACAGCCATTGTCTCACGAAGAAGTGATCGAGACGACTGAAAAGGTAAAAGCAACCTTTCTCGCCCTGATCCATGGAATCGTGAAAAAACTGTAGGAGGCTCGGAATGGAGAACAAAGCGCAAAAAATCAAAGAGGCAGCAGCCTTTATTCAAACGAGATTGCATGGGACACCGAAAATCGGCATGATTCTTGGCTCTGGACTTGGCGTGCTTGCAGAGCAAGTAGAGGATGCTGTTCGAATCCCCTATGACGATATCCCGCACTTTCCGGTTTCGACAGTCGCTGGCCATGAGGGCCAGCTTGTCTGTGGTACGTTAAACGGACAGCGCGTCATCGTGATGCAAGGTCGCTTCCATTATTATGAAGGCTATGATTTGGGGACCGTAACCTTTCCGGTCTACGTGATGAAACAGCTCGGCGTTGAAACACTCATCGTGACGAACGCATGCGGTGGTTTGAATCGCAGCTTTGTACCAGGCGATTTGATGATCATTACTGACCATATCAATCTGACAGGCGACAATCCGTTGATCGGTCCCAATCTGGATGAGTTTGGGCCGCGTTTTCCTGACATGTCGGCTTCCTATACCCCGCAATTGGTCAAACTTGCCCAGCAAAAAGCGGACGAGCTGGGGATTGTCGTACGGCAAGGCGTATACTGCGGCATTTCCGGTCCTTCGTACATGACGCCGGCTGAGCTGATCATGCTGGCCAGGATCGGCGGGGATGCAATTGGGATGTCAACGGTATCGGAAGTCATCGTGGCCGCACATGCCGGTCTGAAGGTGCTGGGAATTTCCTGCATAACGGATATGGCAATCGGGGAAGAGCTGGAGCCTCTCACCCACGAGCAGGTGGTCAAGGTAGCAAATGAAACCAGACCGCGCTTTATCGCATTGGTCAAGAGCATTGTGGCAGAGGTGTAAACGATGAGAATGGTTGATTTGATTGCAAAAAAACGTGACGGCGGCGAACATACAGCTGAAGAAATCCGCTTTATCGTGCAAGGCTACACGGATGGTACGGTTCCGGACTATCAAATGTCTGCGTGGGCGATGGCTGTCCTTTTCCGTGGTATGACACCAGCGGAAACAGGAGAACTGACACTGGCGATGGCAGCATCTGGCGACCAGTTTGATCTTTCCGCGATTCCGGGAATCAAGGTCGACAAGCACAGTACAGGCGGCGTGGGAGACAAGACAACACTTGTGGTTGCACCTTTGGTTGCTGCTTGCGGGATTCCTGTCGCAAAAATGTCCGGGAGAGGTCTCGGACATTCCGGTGGTACACTGGACAAGCTGGAGTCAATTGCTGGTTTCCAGGTAGAGCGTACGCGCGATCAGTTCCTCCAGCAGGTGAAGGAAATCGGTCTTTCAGTGATTGGTCAATCCGGCAATTTGACCCCTGCTGACAAAAAGCTGTACGCACTGCGCGATGTTACCGCAACGGTGGAAACGATTCCGTTGATCGCCAGCTCAATCATGTCCAAAAAAATTGCTTCCGGCGCAGATGCCATCATCCTTGACGTCAAGGTTGGCAAAGGGGCGTTCATGAAGACGCTTGAAGACGCCGAGAAGCTAGCCCATGCAATGGTTGCCATCGGCAAACAGGTTGGTCGACAAACGATGGCAGTCATCAGCGATATGAATCAGCCGCTCGGAAGGGCCATCGGCAATGCGCTGGAGGTCAAGGAAGCGATTGAGACGCTGTCGGGAAATGGGCCAAGTGACCTGACGGAGCTGGCACTGACAATCGCGTCGCACATGCTCGTTCTTGGCGGTCAATGCGGTGATGTACAAGAAGCCCGCAAACGTGTTTCTTCATCTATAGAAAGCGGTGAAGCGTTAGCCAAGCTTCGCATGATGGTCGAAGCGCAAGGTGGCGATGTTCGGATGATTGACGACCTGAGCCGTCTTCCGCAAGCAGCTATCCGATATGAGTACAAGGCGGGGCAGTCAGGTTATCTGGCAGCAATTGACGCGGAACGAATCGGTCATGCGTCCGTATTGCTTGGAGCCGGCAGGATGACGAAGGATGCGCCGATAGATCTTTCGGTAGGAATCGTTCTGACCAAGAAAGTGGGAGAGGCAGTCGAAGCCGGAGAAGTTCTTGCTGTCATTCATGCAAATGACGACAAGCTTCTGCATTCCGCCCTTGGCGAAGTGGAAATGGCGTATGAATACACACAAACCCCCGTAAAAATCAAGGAATTGATTTATAAAATAGTGTGAATACAAAAACGAAGATGATCATAGGGGGTATAAGCAAGGTCTTATGCCCTTTTATGATGAAATTCTTGTAAAAATATATTTATTAATATGATTCTGTTTATAATTTTTTATTTTTCTATTTGTCAAATTTCGTTGACACCGTTATCATTTCCGTATTATTTTTAAAGTGTTAGAAACATTGTAGATGTTTTTTACGTTTTTCGTAAAAATTGAGTAAACTCTATCCTGATATCGTATCTGTCTCAGATACAGAATTCGCTGACCTAACTGGAGTGGTATTTTTGAGAAAAATAGACCATGTCGATCGGCAAATTCTGCAGATTTTACAGGGGGATGGTAGAACTCCCTACACAGAGATTGCTCAACAGCTCGGCATAAGTGAAGGGACAGTTCGTTCACGAATCTCCCGCCTGCTTCAAGAAGGAGTTTTTGAGTTTGTCATTCATGTAAATCCAGAAAAATTGGGATTGAATGTCCAAGCTTGCATCGGACTCACGACCAAGCTAGGCATGCAAAACCATGTCGCCGAAGC
>JBLNEJ010000023.1:0-2823 GCA_050262535.1 Clostridia bacterium | reverse complement strand
TCGGGATCGCTCGGGTCATCCTCCCGTCCAACGCCCCACATCGCTTTTACCTGTCCGATCAGGTCCGGATGAATATCTTGTTCATCCCCGCTGTCCAGACCGGTATCGATAATTCCGACGATTTGTTTTTTACCAGTATAGCCGGTGGAGGCCAGCTTGTCCGACTTAATGATCCCACTTGCCACATTATTGAGCGGCACTCGTTTTGTAGCGGGCTGAATGGCAACGACCTCATCTGAGTGAAGCAGGCTGTTGATTTCCCGGTCGGTAACTGTCCGCTTCTCGACGTTGCGAGTACCATCTTCCGACTGGATGCCGTAGATGGTGACTTTCGCTTTTCCTTTTTCCCTGATGGTCTGCAACAGTTCAGGTGAAATTTTGTACCCTGGTTGAAACGGCATAAGCTGACTGATGTATGGCAAATGCCGCAAGACGGTTTGATCAGTATCGTCTGACAGTTTCGCCACGAACGAATAGTCTGGCACATAATCTCCGAGCGTGACACCTATGGAAGCCAATTCCTCTTTCCACGATTCCTCCACAGGACCGGTCAGCTGCAAAATGACCAGTTGGGACGGCTGAACTGCGCCGAACGTGCTGTACAGGTTCAGCTTGTGGTCTTTGTATCGCAGTGCCGGGCCATCTGCTTGTTCATTCTTGGCTACAGCCGGAATGGAGCCAGCGAGAAGCGCAAGCACAACTGTACTGGATAATGTGGCAAGCCATTTCTTTCTCAATGAAAAATCCCCTCTCCCAAGATGCAAAAATTCGCTAATACCCGGAGTGTATCACCGAAGTTCCGCTCTGAAAAGAGGCGTTTCAAATGTCAAAAAATCTTCAAGCGACAGTTCGGAAAATACCTCTTTTGATAGATGTGCTTCCCCCAGCTTGCTGATTCGCAGCGCTTGCTGCTGGATCGCCTCATCGACGATCCGACGAATCAAACGCGCATTTCCACCTGCTCGTCCCTCTCCCTTTTGCACAGCAAGCCTTCGCTCCAGCTCCGTCTGTACGGAAGGATGCAGGTGGTAGCCCATTTCGGCCACGTGGAATTGGAGAATTTGGACAAGCTCTTCTGTCGTGAAATCGGGAAACTGAATGTATTTCGTAAAACGCGAGCGCAATCCTGGATTTGAATGAAGGAATGCCTCCATTTCCTGCGGGTAGCCTGCAGCTACCACAACCAGGTTTTCCTGGTGCTTCGTCATTTCATCGACAAGTGTATTGATCGCTTCCTGGCCGAAATCGTTTTCGCCTGCCGCCAGCAAGGAATACGCCTCGTCAATGAACAGAACGCCGCCCAAAGCTTCCTTGATTTTGCGCCGTGTTTTTTCCGCCGTCTGCCCGACGTAGCCAGCAACCAGGTCAACACGGCTCGTGACGACCAGATGCCCTCTTTTCAAATAGCCAAGCTCTCGCAATAACTCGGCATAAATCCTCGCTACTGTCGTTTTGCCCGTACCTGGATTGCCGGAAAACACAGCATGCAGCTCGATCGGGGCAGCAGGAAGCCCATTTGCAGCACGCAGCTTCTGTACATGGAGAAAGGCACTGATTTTGCCAATCTCGGCTTTTACTTCCGCAAGTCCGATCAGTTGATCAAGCTGCTGCTGTGGTGTGCCCTCGCCATCGGGGGACGGCTGTGCTTCTGGATCTGGCTGCACATCCTCCGGATACAGGATGGTGTAGTCTTCCGCTCGCAATCCTGTTCGGCCGGAGTCCTGTAAGCGTGCCCCTTTATGGAAAATCGCATCCAGCACAATGCTCGTCACCGTCCGGGCGTTGCCGAATGTATCGTCGACACGCTCCCGCTCAATACGCTGAGCCAGGGCACGCCTGGCTTCTGCCGAAAAACCAAAGTCATTTCGTTCCGCAACCCGTTCGGCAATTTGAAGCAGCTCCTCTGTTGAATAATCGGGCAGATGATAATGTCCCTGTTCCGGGAACCGGCTTCGCAAGCCAGGATTTGCGAACAAAAAATTGCGCATTTCTTCGGGATAGCCTGCCAGAATGACAACAAACCGGCCCGCAAATTCTCCGCTCGTCATGGCGGAAACAAGCGTATCAATCACGGTTTGGCCATAATCGCTGCCATGGCTGTCGATTCTTTTGAGGCTGTAGGCCTCATCGATAAACAACACCCCGCCGACCGACCGCTGAATTGCCTCCATCGTCCGTTGCTCGGTTTGCCCAATATACGCCCCGACCAGTTGGGAACGGTCAACTTCGATAACCTCTGCGCTTGGCAGCAGACCCAACTCGTGATAAAGCTTTGCTATCAGCCGAGCCAGAGACGTTTTTCCCGTACCTGGATTCCCCATCAGCACCATATGAAGCTCGGGGCGATCCTGCATGACCCAGCCTTGCTTGCTTCTCTGCTGTTGGTAGGCAAGAAACTGGGCCAACTTACGGATGCGCTCCTTGATGTGCGACAAGCCAACCATCGTTTCCAACTGCTCAAGTGCGGTTTCGTTATGGGGCACCGATGATTGACCCTCCCGCAAAAACGGTGTGAGAGCAGCCATGTACTGTTCCCTTAACGATTGCAAAGCGCGTATGGCAGCTTGCACCTCGCCTAATCCATCAGCCGAATAAAAGCTTCCGTGCAACGAGTCGGCATACGCCTCCGTCGCATTTTCAAGCTGATCAAGCTGGCTTACCATCTGCTGGTCAAATTTTCGCAGGAGGGCAGCAAGCCTTTGTTCAGCTTCACCTTCTATCACCTCTGCAGCCTGTTCCAGTTCGGTGAGAAGTGATTCTCTCTTGCGAACCTGCTCACGCATATCCTTGAGCCGCTCCGCGAGCGAGAAAGCCTGCGATTTG
>JBLNEJ010000022.1:0-6709 GCA_050262535.1 Clostridia bacterium | reverse complement strand
CTTCGCATGTGATGCGGGATCTTGTCCCAACCAGCCCAAACATAGTTATACAAGTAGGGGTGAACAGTTTTCTCCACGGATTTTTCCCAATAAGCGAGCCGTTCTACCCGGCTACCAATAGAGTAAAGCCATTTCCATGAAAAATGGCCAGCCAGTTTTTTCTGGCTGACCTCATAATACGAATAAGCGCAGGCTTTGGCACGCTTACCCAGGTGGAATGGAGAAAGGGGAACACGCTTTTAGCGTCCAACGTGTCAATCATCCCCGAATCCGCATGTTTTGGACGCGGTTCCCCTTTCGGAATGGAACCGGTCAGCCTAACTCCCCTGCAAGCGTCCCACCCCCCGGAGCGTTTTCTCCTTTTTCCCACACTACGAAAGCGCTTTCAAAACCAACGCTCCAATCACAAGCACGCCGAAAACCAGCAGCCAGATGCATACTGGTTTTCGCATTTGCTTCAGTTTCCATTGCTTCGGGGGTAACGCCTCTTTGAATATCCGCATGCCATCCATGGATACAATCCCCACCTTTTTCGCAATGCAAGAGTAACGTTCCTCACTTGGCCTTCAGGATACCGAACGCTTTACAGCACAACGGTTTGCCCCACACCCAACGCTTTTGCCCGATCGACCATCGCTTTGGCAACGACCACATCCATCGCCGCCAAACCAACGGATTTGAACACGGTGCGCTCATCTGCACGTTCACGCCCCGGCTTTGCCCCCGCTGCGATTTCCCCGATCTCCGCAAAAATCTGCTCTGGTGAAAACAGCCCTTGTTCAATCGGAATCAACAAATCGCCGGTCTCATCCAATGCGCCCTCCACTGACTCGACGACGACCTTGTCGGCCCGAACAATCACATCGGTGGGCAGCTCCTGCATGGTCGGGCGGAAGGAGCCAATGGCATTCACATGTACGCCAGCCCCGATCATCCCTTCTGAAAAGACAGGGGTCAAAGAGTTGGTGGCTGTCACCACCACGTCAGCGCCGAGCACCGCATCATCCGGCCTCTCTGCCACAATAATCTCGACTGCCTCCGTACTCAGCTCTTGCAGCTCTGCGGCAAACGCATGCGCTTTTGCTGCGTTGCGATTGTACAGTCGAATCTGTTCAATGCCGCGCACGGCCATCACAGCCTGCACCGCTCCGCGCGCCTGGGCGCCGGTTCCGATGACCGCAAGCGTTTTCGCATCTTCCCGAGCCAAATATTTGGTGGCAAGCCCGGACGCCGCGCCCGTTCGCAGGACGGTCAAATTGGAGGCTTCCAGCATCGCCAGCGGCTCTCCTGTCATCACATCAGCGATGATGACGATGCCATAGATCGTCTTTTTGCCCTGCGCCTTGTTGTCCGGAAAAACCGAGACAAACTTGATGCCGAGACTGTCTGTTGCCTCCACCGCAGACGGCATGAAAATGGACGTGCCATTTCCTTTGCGCACCGGCAAAAACGTACGGATCGGGGACAGTGCCCGATGCGCGGAATATTCCTGCAAAGCCAAACTAACCGCATCGATGGCTTCATTCATGGTCAAAATCGATTGTTGATCGCTAGCGCTCAATACTAACACGCGCTCTCCCCCTTTTTTCCTAGCCTAGCAAAAATCCTCCGCCCAACGGATCGGACGGGTCCACCACAAACTGATGCAATCCGGTAATAAACGCTTTTCCCTCAATCGAAGGAATGATCGCGTCGAACTCGCCTACCTTGGTCGCTTCGATGACCCGGGCGACGAACTGGCTGTTCACAATCCCTTCGTGGACAAAATTTTCCCCCTGCGCCAATTGCTTGCGTTGAAACAGTGTCGCAACACGGGCAGCCGTTCCGGTTCCACAAGGCGAACGGTCGATTTGCTCATCCGCAAAAATCGTCACATTGCGCAGATGGGAATTGGCCTTTTTCGGCTCGTCGGAAATAATCACGCCATAAATTCCGTGCAGCTCCGGCTCAAGCGGATGCACCACGCTCATGCGCGCTTCAATTTGCTCCTTGATCGCTTTCCCCCACTTTTGCAAGTGCGGTAGCTGCTCGATCTCTACTTTGACCCCCAGCTCCTTCGCGTCGACAACCGCATAGAACGCACCGCCAAAGGAGATATCGACCGTGAAGCTGCGCCCGTTCAGCTCAATCGGCACGTCCTGCGCATAAACGAATGAGGGTACATTTTCAAAAGAAACCGATCGGACCTCATTACCTTCGCACTTGGCGTAGGCGATGATTTTGCCCGCGGGGCTGTCGATGACAATCCGTGGATTGTCCCCTTTTACATGCAAATAACCGGTTTCGATCGCTACCGTTACAACCGCGATGATGCCGTGACCACACATCGTGGAAAACCCTTCATTGTGCATGAACAAGACTCCGAAATCCGCGTCTTCACTTACGGGCGGCGTAATGACGCAGCCGTACATCCCGTGATGGCCGCGCGGCTCGTACATCAGGACGCGGCGAATCTCGTCCAGATGCTCGCGAAAGTAGGCGCGTCGTTCCAAAATGGTATTGCCTTTCAGCGGTGGAATGCCTCCGGTAATAATACGTAGCGGTTCTCCACCCGTATGTGCATCTACAGTCGTGTATAGTTGTTTGAGCTGCATGAATTGGCCCCCTTTTTCTCCATTTAGTGGTCTTCCGCCGGCGGAATCAACAAAAATCCTTCAGCCAGCTCATCCCGTTCATCGATAAAAAATTTGTGTAACCCCATCATCCATGCAGACCCGGAAATCTGAGTGACGACCGCCGGGAGCTTGCCTACCTCCGTTGTCGAGAGAACCTTGCCGGAAAACAAGGAGCCGACAATGCTCTCATGAACGAATTCTTCATGCAACCCGATTTCCCCTTTGGCAAATAGTGTAGCCAGTTTGGCCGACGTCCCGGTTCCGCATGGCGAACGGTCGATTCCTCCAGGCGGTACGATGACGGTATTTTTGACCGTCGCTTGTGGGTCGGTCGGTTCCGTGTAAAATTCCACATGTGTACATCCTTTGATGAATGGCGATTCCGGGTGCACCACTTCCGTCGTGGCATTGATCGCCTTGCGGATGCGAACCGCCTCCTCGACAATTTTGGAGGCATTGCCAGGAATGAGCTCAAGCCCAAGCTTGCGTGCGTCGATGATGGCGTAAAAGTTGCCGCCGTATGCGATATCGCAAGCCACCTTCCCCAAGCCGTCCACCTCAACCTCGATACTGTCGTATAGAAAGGACGGAATGTTTTGAAACGTTACTTTGGTTGCTTTGCCATTGTCCACCTGGATTTCCACCTCAACCAGTCCGGCGGGCGTGTCCAGCTTCAGGGACGTAACCGGCTCCTGCACCTCGATCATGCCTGTCTCGACGAGAGCCGTACAGAAGCCGATCGTATCGTGGCCGCACATCGGCAAATAGCCGCCCGTCTCAATATAAATCACGCCGACATCTGCATCCGGATGGCATGGTTCTACAAGCAAGGCACCTGACATCACATCATGTCCACGCGGTTCGAACATGAGCAGCTTGCGAATCCAGTCGTACTCGTTTTTCATCTGCAGCATTTTCTCTGCCATTGTACTGCCCTTCAGCTTGGGTAATCCGCTGATCACCGTACGGGTCGGATTGCCGCCCGTATGGGTGTCGATCGTGGTAAACATTTTGCGTGCTTTCATCTTGCAGCTCCCTTTCCTCTTAGGTTCTGGCCAAAAAGCGGTCGTGGCGCAGCGGCTCGGTCGGAATGACAGTCATGCTCTGCTCCATCAACAGTTCGGAAACAAGCTTGCCAGTAACGGCCGCCAAGCTGATTCCATCTCCCTCATGTCCGGCTGCGATGAAAAATCCCGGTACCTCCTCTACACGCGAGACGATCGGCAGATGGTCCTCTGTCCACGGTCGAAGACCGCAGTACGTGCGGATGATGTTGAAATCACCGATTTTCGGGTAAAAGCGCGTTGCCCTTCGTGCCATGCAGCGAACGACATCAAGATCCACCTTCGTATCAAAGCCGACGAACTGACGGCTTGAGCCGATGAGAAAGTTCTGGCTTTCGGTCGGTTCGAAAACGAGCGCGACCCCATATTTTTCAGTCTCGGCATCAACCGTACGCTTACCGCCAAACTTGGAAATGAGGTAGCCAAACTCCATGACTTTGCGCAATCCGACCGGCTCTTGGCGGGAGGCGACGATCAGATGCCCCTTTCGCGGCTTGATCGGCACCTCGACCCCAACCATCTGCCCGATCATCGGCGCCCATACTCCCGCTGCGTTTACGACCTGCTTTGCAGTTAACTCCCCTCGACTCGTCTCAATCCGAAACTCTCCACCCTCCCGCCTGAGACGCGTCACCTCGGTTTTTTGCAGGATGCGGGCACCGTGCTTCTTCGCGCCTTCAAACAGGGAAAAGGTCAGCAAATACGGATTGACCGTCGAATCGGTGGCACATTCCAGCCCGCCGAGCAGATCGTCGGCAAAAAATTTGGACTCATTGCGAATATCTTGCCGATCCAGCATACGAAACGGAAGCCCTGCCGTCTTCTGGCGATCCACCCATTGCTGGGCCGCCTCCATCTCCGCTTCGCTTTCGCAGACAAGAATGCTGCCCGGTGCCCGGTATTCAAAGGAATGCTCCAACTCCCGGCTCAACTGGTCAACCAGCTCTTGGCTCTTGAGCGACATCTGGCTGTCAAACCCCGGATCTTTATCAATCGCCAAAATATTGCCGTCGCACCGCGAAGAGGTTCCGCTGGCAAGCTCTCCGCGTTCCACCACGGTTACGTCAAGCCCTTCGCTTGCGGCGTAATAGGCGATCGCGCTGCCCATGATTCCCCCGCCGATGACGACCACTTCCGAATGAGTTTTCATAGTCATGCCTGTAATCTCCCTTGGTGAAAAAGTTGGTATACTTCCTGCTTCCCTATGCTTTAGAATTAGCAATACTTATGCCAGCTGCCGCTGCCTAATGCCATCGGCAACTCTGTCTACATTCTTTTACGTTGCAGCAGGACAGTGTATAATGATCTGGAAAGTGTTTAAAAATTCTTACATAACTGCGAGGGAGGAGCTAACCATGAAACATAAGCTGCCTGCTATTGAACAAATCATGCGCCGCGACTTTCCAGTGGATCGACCGCTCTCGCATCCCACTTGGAAAGCTTCGCCCTTGATTCGCCTCGATCAGTCGCTGATTCTGGCCGTCGAGTTGATGACCGACACAGAAGAGCTGCTTGTCGTCAATGCGGAACAGACACCCGTCGGCTACTTGATGAAAAACGATGTGCTTGCAGCCGTCCTGACAGCCTATCAATATTTGGAGGCTTACTTCGACACGATGATTCAAACGATGGAGGAATCGATCTCCGTCATCGATGAGAATGGGGATATCGTTGTCTGGACGGAAGGCGCCGAGCAAATTTTCTCCTATCCCCACAATGATGTGATTGGCAAGCCAATCACGGAGTTTTTTCCGTTGGAGATGCTGTTGACGCTCAAGACGCTGCAGACGGGTGAGTCGGTCTACCGCAAGCAGCACCAGCCGCGCGAAGACTTGTTCGTTTTGATCAATACGAATCCGATCCGGCTCAATGACCGCATTATCGGCTCCGTCGCGGCCGAAACGGACGTGACAAGCCAGGTACGGCTGAACCAGGAGCTGTACAATGCCACCTCCAAAGTACATAGTCTGCAGCAGGAAATGGCCAAGCTGAGCCCCTCCTCCGACCCGTTTTACAACATCAAGGGAAACAGTCTGGTGATCAAGCAGATCAAGGACAAGATCAGGAAGGTCGCCTCTACGAAAGCGACCGTGCTGTTTCTCGGCGAAAGCGGTGTCGGCAAGGAGCTGTTCGCCCGTGCCACCCACGACATTCGCGAGGACGAGAACGCCCCGTTTATCGCAATCAATTGTGGCGCGATTGCCCCGACCTTGTTTGAGAGCGAGCTGTTTGGCTACGAAAAAGGGGCGTTTTCCGGTGCCGATCAAAAAGGGAAAAAAGGCATGATCGAGCTTGCCCGCGGCGGGACGCTCTTCCTCGATGAAGTTGGCGAAATGCCGCTCGACATGCAAGTAAAGCTGCTGCGTGTGCTGCAGGAGAAAAAATATTACGCCGTAGGCGGCACGAAGCAGATTGAAGCCGATTTCCGGGTGATCGCCGCTACCAACAAGGATTTGGCCGAGCTCGTCAAGGAAGGGAAATTCCGGGAAGACCTGTTCTATCGATTGAATGTCGTGACGATCAAAATCCCGCCACTACGGGAACGAATTGAGGACATCATCGAGCTGTGCCACTTTTTCCTGTATGAGTTTTCCAAACGATACAACCGTCCGATCGAGGGCATTTCGCAAAATGTCATGCAGGAGATGCTGTCGTACCAATGGCCCGGCAATATCCGCGAGCTGCGCAACACAGTCGAGCGGCTTGTCGTATTCGCCACCGACGGCATCATCAAGGAAGAGGACCTTACCTTCCCGCAGCAAGCGAAGCAGAAAACGTACGCTTCGCTGTTGCCTGATGAGCTGATCAACCTGCAGCAGGAGCTTGACCTGCATGAGAAAAAGGTGATCCTGCACGCGCTTGAGCTGGAAAAAGGCAACAAGCTGGCGACTGCCAAGCGGCTGGGTATATCCCGCGCTACTCTGTACAACAAAATGAGCAAGCTGAATATCCCGATCACATGAATGACTTCCACAGCAGCAAAAAGACCGTCCGGGGCTTTCACCCCGACGGTCTTTCGTGATGTTTATT